>JBMZDY010000144.1:0-5728 GCA_049614585.1 Oceanihabitans sp. | reverse complement strand
GGTGAAAAACTAAAATCATTAATAGTACTTTCATAGCTTGCAAACTCATCTGCAATATCTGCAAAAGTAAAATAGTTATTATGCATTTGAAGGGTTTCTAATGGCAATGCCGTTAAATCTGGAAAATCACCAGAATACGCACTACTGCTATAAGGAGGTCCAGCTGCACCAATTAAATATAAATGTCTTAAATTGGTTAAATTTTGAAAGGATTGCGGAATATTTCCTGTTAATCCATTTTGGTTTAACCATAAAACTTCTAGATTGGTTAAATTTCCTATTTCTGTAGGTATAGTACCACTAAAAGTATTTGGTGCTAAATCTAATTCTATTAAGTTAGTAAGATTCCCTATCTCTGGTGGTATAGTTCCAGTAATTTCATTTGAATATAACCATAAGTATTGAAGTTCGCTAAAATCGCCTATTTCTGTAGGTAATACTCCAGTAAGATTATTAGATCCTAAACTAATACTTGTTACTCGGTTATTAGTTAATGTTACACCATACCAAGTATTTAATGGTTTTGTATCGTCTAACCAATTGGTATTTGTTGTCCAATTATCGCCATTAGTACTATTATATAATGCTACTAAAGCAGCATAATCGGAGTTATTAGATGGTGCTTCTCCTACGGTGAAACTTTTACTTTGCAATGTTAAATTTGTTACAATATTACTAGTTACTTGGTAGGTATAAATACCATAATCTGCACTAGAATTAATAGTTACATTAAGGGTTGTATTTGTTGCTCCATTTAATATAACGCCATCTTTATACCATTGATAATTATTTTGAGTTCCAGATGTATTTGCTGTTAAAGCTGTAGCATTTCCAATAGCTACTGCAATACTTTGTGCTGTATCTATATAACTTTGTGGTACATATACATGACTAGTAATATTTTGATTACTAATAAAGTTAGTTTCTATATCTCCAAATTCAAAATTATTATACTCATACCATAGATAATTTAAGCTGGTAATACTTGAAAAGTTAGGAATACTTCCAGAAAGTCTATTATTTGTAAATAATAGAACTTGTAAATTAGATAGGTTGGTTAATTCTTGAGGAATATTACCACTTAATTGATTGTTTCGTAAATCTATCCAAATTAAGTTCGATAAATTACCCAATTCACTAGGAATAGTTCCAGAAAGTTGCCATCCTCGCAAATCTAAATAATTTAAGTTGCTTAGGTTTTGTAATTCTACTGGTAATGTAGTAGGTGCTGAATATATTGGGTTATTCCAAATATCTAGTCTAGTTAATTCCGAAAGGTTCGTTAAAGAAAGTGGAAATCCATTGGTTGCAACTATATTATTATCTGGTAAGTTTATTTCAGTTACTCGTCCATTTACTTCGGTTACACCATACCAATTAGCAATAGGCTGGTTTACATCTAACCAATTGGTGTTATTAGTCCATAAAGTAGCACCACTAGTTTCGTTATAAAAATCTACTAAAGCGGTATAATCTGGGTGTGTTACTGGGTCTTGATCTAATGTAGTTACTCCAGTTAGCATACTTGAATTTATCACTAAACTATTGGTTACTAAGCAGTAATAATTTCCAAATTGATTACTTTGTATATTGTTTAAAACCAACGAAGCATTATTTTCTCCTGTTAAAGGTTGCCCATTAAAATACCATTGGTATAGATTGTTTGCACCCGAACAATTAGCATTTAATGTAACCGTATCTCCAATGCTAATAAATTGTGTTTCGTCTACGGAAAGATTTTGTTGAGGTGTATAGCCAAAAACTAAATTAGCATTTGCTTGATAAGCAGCATACGAGTTCTCAAAATCGCCAAATTGAAACTTATTTCCTGTTAAGTACATCGTTGTTAGTAATGGTAAACCGGATAAATCTGGCAATTCACCAACCATGTTATTATTCCAGAAAACCAACGTATTTAATTGACTTAAATTTTGAATAGATGTTGGCACTTGACCACTTAATGAATTACTGGAAAGAATTAACTTTTCTAAATTTACTAAATCGCCAATATTTGCTGGTAAAGCGCCTGTTAGCAATGGACTTGTTTGAAGCCATAATTCTTTAAGTTCTGTTAAATTTGTAATTTCTGTTGGTATATTCCCATCTAAATTATTACTATTTAAAATAATTTTTTCTACTCTATCATTAACCGTATTAATTCCAAACCAGGTATTTAATGGTTTTGTATTATCTAACCAATTATTATTGCTGGTCCAATTAGCACCATTAGTTGCATTATACAAGGCTACAAGCGCATTATAATCGGGATTACTTGTAGGTGTAATTCCTATATTATAAGCAGCCGAATTAATTTCTAAATTGGTTACAATTGGGTTTGTAACTAAACAATAGTATTCGCCAGAATTTGCCAATTGAAAATTATTTAATTGCATACTTGCATTATTCTCTCCTGTTAAAGGTTGCCCATTAAAATACCATTGATATTGATTGTTTGTACCAGAAATAGCGTTTGCATTTAACACGTAATTATCGCCAGCATTTAATACTACGTCGGTATTTGTAAAATTTAGGGATTCTTGAGGCGCATAGGTATAAACTGCAATATTAGATTGATAGGTTGAAAAATTACTTTCTAAATCACCAAACTCGAAATGGTTATTTTCAATTCTTAAAAAATCTAGTTGAGCTACCAATGAAGTTAAATCTGGTAAAGCACCTTGAAACTTATTATTGTTTAACGAAATTGCATTAATAGCATTTAAATTAGTAAGGGTAGCTGGTATATTACCAGTACAAGAAGTCCCTCTAATAGTTAAAGATTCTAATGCAGAAAGATTACCTATTTGTGTTGGCAAACTTCCTTGAAGGTTCCAATTTTCTATCCAGAAACTGGTAAGTTTCGGAAGATTTCCAATTTCTGGAGGAAGCACTCCTCCAGGTGAAAAATAGTTGAAATTATTAATTATATAAAAATTTTTTAATTCGCTTAAATCTTCAATAGAAGCAGGAATACTAGGGTATACATTATTATTATCAAGATTTATACTTGTTACATGGCTAACTCCTGCTACTTTTTCTACAGTTAATCCATACCAAGAAGAAACTAGGCTGGCTGTATTCCAGTTTGTATTATTATTCCAGTTTGCACCATTAGTTGCATTATAAAAATCTACTAAAGCTGCTCTTTCTTGTACAGGAACTGCTAACGGTATGGTAATTTTTATATTGGTAAGGTTGGAGTTACCATTAATACGATGTACCAAAATATAATAGCTTTGCCCCTGTACAACATTTACTGCTGTTGCACTACCAAAAACACAGTCGGAGTAGACGCTTAAATCTGTTTCGCTAGTTACGTTTAAATTTGGAGCTGTATATACAATTGCAAAAATTTGACCTGAATTATCGTTATAATAGGTTGCGTCTTTTACATCTATAGTTAAGAGTCCAGAAACATCTGCTGTAAATTTATAATACACTTTTTGAAATGTTCCAGTTGCACAACTTTGAGGTTGCACATTATTGGTAGTTGCCAAATCTAGCCTTAAATTATAGTCGTTAAATGGTGCTTTGTTTAGCAAAGCTGCATTTTGAATCAAGTCGTTGGCTGGAACTTGTGCTTGTATGGATTGCCCATAAAATAAAATAATAGTAAATAAAAGTAAAAATCGTTTCATAATAATAGAGTTTAATTAATAGCTTTTTAAATGTAAGAAAATTTTTATAAATTATTGTTCTTGTGGGAAGTAACTTTCCTTTTTTTATTTAATTCTAGCTTGAAATTCAGAAATCTCATTATGGTAACTTCGTAACACACGATTCCATTCTTTAAAGAGTTCATCACTATTTTCGCTAGTAAATGGTAATACAATCATTTTTCAATATTGCTACTTCAATACCACCTTTCCTGATGAGTATTCTTTTTAAATAAAATTTGAGATTCATTTTCAGACAAATCAAGATCGACTATCTTTTTACCTACTAGATCTGAAAAGTTGATTGGTTGTTTTGTAGAATTATTATTAGCAAAGCCTATTATACTTATGCTAAATGCGATTAATAATGTAATGGCTTTCATAATTGTAGTTTTATTATTTATAAATGCAAACTACAAATCCATTGTACACCATAATATACCTAGTATTAGGTATTTATTTAAAAATTAAATGTTTTTTTTAAAACTTGTATTTTTTTTCTATTGCATAGCGCATTAATTCGCCTTTACCGTGAAGACCTAGTATGCGAATCATGTTTTTTCTATGGGTATCTACTGTATGTACGCCTATAAAAAGGTGCTCTGCAATTTGCCTCGAGGTTTTTCCTTGTGCTACTAAATGCAAAATCTCTATTTGCCTTTTGGTAAGTAGCCCTTTTTTTGAATTTCCATTTTCTTTTCCCAAAGCATTGGTATCTATACTTTTATCAAAATAGGTCTCTCCTTTATAAATTGTTTTTATAGCTTGTAATACCTCTTCTAGGGATGAGTTTTTTAATATATATCCAGAAGCTCCTGCTTCTAGCATTTGCTCGATAGCGTCTTGTTGATCGAACATAGAAAATGCAAGTACTTTGGTGGTTGGAAATTCTTTTTTAATTTTTTTTGTTGCCGTTATGCCATCCATTTTTGGCATTCTAATATCTGTAATAACTACATTTGGTTGTTTTAGCCTTACAATTTTCAATAAATTTTCGCCATTATTTGCAGTTCCAATTATAGAGATGTCTTCTTCGTACTTTAGTAGTAATTCTAATCCGTCTATAAGGGATTGGTGATCTTCTGCTATTGCTAATCGTATCATAAAAAACAAATTTATTGTTTATAGATTTCCCCCAATTTTAAATAGGAATATCTATTATAATTGTGGAGCCTTGGTTAATTTCAGATTCTATAGTTAATTTACCTTCCAGGTGTTCTATACGCTTATCTATACTGTGTATTCCCATTCCTTTGGCACTAATATTTCTGGTATTAAAACCTTTACCATTATCTTCTACCATAATATTTAAACTACTTTCGTGGTTGGTTAAACTTATAGTGATCTCTGAAGCTTCTGCGTGCTTTAATGCATTACTTGTAAGCTCTTGTATAATTCTAAATATGGTAAGCTCTAAACTGTTTTCTAATCTATTTTCTAAGCCATGATCTATTACCAAAATTGACACATTATTTGCACCACCAACTTTATTTGCCATTTCTTTTACGGCTTTTAATAAGCCTTGTTTGGCAATAACTCCTGCATTTTTTGCATGCGCAATACCACGTATTTTTTGGTAAGCTTCATCTAACAAAGTGTTTGTTTTATTAAATAATTCTGGTGTATGTTTTTCTTTTAAACCATTAAAGTGCAGTTTTACAGTTGCCATTAAACTTCCTAGATCGTCGTGTAAATCGTTGGCTATACGCTGGCGTTCTTTTTCTTGGCCTGCAATCATGGCATCTATACTTGCTAATTCTTGCTCTTTAAGTACGGTTGCTAGTTTTTGAGTTTTAAGCACATTTTCTTGCTCTGCAAGTAGTTGTTTTCGTTTCGTGTTTTTTTGTATTAAATAAGCAATTAAACCTCCAAAAAACAAAATAGTCATAGATGCTAATAATAAATTTTTTGTTTGTTTACGTTTTGCTTCGCTTTCTAAATTATCTGCTCGCAGTTTTTCGTTATCAAATTGCTCTTTAATATTTGCTATTGCTATGTGTTGGTCTTCTTTTTTTAAACTATCATTTAGTACATTGTATGCTTTTAAATTAGCATACGCTTTTTCGTAATTA
>JBMZDY010000143.1:0-5748 GCA_049614585.1 Oceanihabitans sp. | reverse complement strand
TTCCAAAGGCTAATGGTTTTAAAGTCTAAAATTCTTCCATATTGATTTAAGCATCTAAATGGTATTTGTCCGAAACTTAAAAAAGGATCTGTAGCATCCAACAAATACTCTTTTCCATCTATTGTAGCTTGAATTAAAATATAATTAAAATCAGATATTACAGGATATATTTTAGTCGGTAATCCATTATTTCTAGTTGAAATTAGTATAGGATTTACTTGTATGTCATTATCTTTTAATAGGTTGTGTAGTAATGCATTAATTTCAGAAACATTTCCAGATTTTTCTTTAATTAATTTTTTAACTGAAATGTCATTGAAAATATTATATTTTTTATTCCATGTATAATTATTTTGAACGTATTCATAAATTTTTGTTGCTTTTATTAATGGATCAGTTTCATTTATAAGTTCTGAACTTAATAAGGATTTGCTAGAAACTTTTTTAAGATATTGCTTACCTATATTAGCATCATTTTTTATCTCTTTATCTACATCTCTCCATCTTTTAGTAATATTATCTACAGTACCATCAAATCCTTTAAAAACGCTTAATTCATATTCAATTCTAGACAAATAATTTTCTCTAGTGGTCATATAATCTTCATCTATAAAAGCTGGAATATTTTCCATAACATAAATAGAATTTAGGCAATCTGCAAAAGTTCCTCTTCCACCTTCTAGACAGTTATGTTCTTTTGTAACAAGGTTTTTTGTTAAAGGAATAGAACCAACAAGTTTTATATGATATTCATAATTTGCAGGTATGCTGGTATTGTATTCGCTATATAATTTTGGTGTCTCACTTTGAAAACTCCAACTTTTATACTTATAAATAAACGGAGATGTTAGTTTATAACTATAAGAAATTACAGAGCCTTCTTGTATGTTTGGCAATGTAAATTTTACTAATGTATAATTGTCATTATATTTTTCAGTGTAAATATCAGACTTTTTTAATTCTGTTTTTACAACTTTTCCATCTACTAAATTATGTGTTGTTGCAAGTATCTTACTTATCTTTTCTTTCTTACTACCAGAATTATATAAGTAAATTGTAATAGTTGCATTATCAAATCCTTTTCGATTTAATATTTTTAATTTTTGTTTAAATTCATGTTTTAAATAAAAAGAGCTTTTGTCGATATAACTATTTCCAAATTCATAAATTACTAAAGCATTTGCTGTAGAATCTTTTTTAAATGTATTTGTTTCTAAATCATTACCAGTAACTTTATAACTATTTGAACTAAAACTATGTTCTTGACTATAAGAAAAAGAAGTAATTAATATTAATAGAAGAGAGTATATTTTATTCATGATTTAGTCTAAATTAATAATTTTTAATCGTTTATTTTTTCTTAAATAACTTTTTATTATATGTTGCGTGTCTCTATTGTTTTGCATTGGTGTTATTATAGACTCTAAAACTTCAAGATTATTTATTTGGTAGTTTAGGTTGTAAAAACCAATGCCTTTAAAAACCCCGTTTTGTATTAATATTGCTGCACGTTCATCTACATCGCGCCCTCTATCTATAATTACAATATTCTCGCTGGTAAAAGAGTTTTTATCTATAAGTTGCTGCACACGTTTGTTGTAGGTTTCTTGTAATTCTTCATTAATACATGCACCTTCACAGGCCTTTATTGTATAGTTAAAACAACTATTTTTTGTTTCGTAAAGTCCTGTAAGTTTTTGGCAAAGGTTGAAGTCTTCTACGCGACTAAACATAAAACTTTTTGCACTTTGCCTATTGCTAAAAGTGGTTATAGGTTTTTTTCTGCCATCTACTTTATCAATTTTTAAGTTTATGTAACCGTTTTCGTCTATAAAGCTATAAAGAGCATGTGTAAAAACGGTTCTTCTTAAAGCTCTATTATAAATTGGTTTGTTTTGTTTTATGGCTTCGCTTTCTTTTAACAAAGCAACCAACTCACTTCCGCAGGCCTCGTAGGTAACCGATGCTACTTGTAATTGTATTTTTTTAGACTTGTGTGTGGTACTGGTAAAATGTTGGTTTATACGTTTTCTAATATTGTTACTCTTGCCTATATAAATTATCTCGCCATCTGCTTTATGCATAAAATATACTCCAGTAATTGCTGGCAAACTTTCTATAATATTTAAGAGTCTAGATTCTACTTGATTTTTTGGTTCTTGCTTTATAGATTCTTGAATTATATTTTTTTTCAAGTCTTTATCTAGCAACATTTTAAAAAGCTTTACAGTAGCAATGGCATCTCCAGCTGCTCTGTGTCTATCTGCAACAGGAATTCCTAATGCTCTGGTAAGTTTTCCTAAACTATAAGATGCTTGATTTGGTATAAGTTCTTTAGAAAGCTCTACAGTACATAAGGTTTTTCTTTTAAACTCAAATCCTAATCGTCTAAATTCAGTACGTAAAATACGGTAATCAAATTTAGCATTATGTGCTACTAGAATGGTGTCTTCGGTAATTTCTACTATGCGTTTTGCTACCTCATAAAACTTAGGAGCATTGCGTAACATGTTACTGTTTATTCCAGTTAGATTAACCACAAATGGTTGTATTTCGCGCTCGGGATTTACTAGACTTATAAATTGATCTACTACTTCGTGACCATCGTATTTGTAGATAGCAATTTCTGTTATGCCTTCTTCGTTATACTTTCCGCCAGTGGTTTCTATGTCTACTATTGTGTAAATGATTTTATTTGTTTAGTTATTATTGTCATTGCGAGGAGGCACGACGTGGCAATCTTTTTTAATAGGATGAGATTACCACGTCACTACGTTCCTCGTAATGACGTTTCAATTTTAATTTCTGCTACCAAATATACTACTACCAACACGAACCATGGTACTTCCACAATCTATTGCTAGTTTAAAATCGCCACTCATTCCCATGGAAATGGTTGTTAAGATTAAGTGTATTTCTTTTAGCCTATTAAAAGTTGTTTTAAGTGCATTAAATTCTTTTCGAACTTGTTCTTGATCTTCAGTAAAAGTGGCCATTCCCATAACTCCTGTAACGTTAACGTTTTTTAATTCTGAAAATGCATTCGATTTTAATATTTCTGAAGCTTCTATTGCTGTCATTCCAAATTTAGAATCTTCGGAAGCTATTTTTATTTGTAACAAACAATCAATTACTCGATTGTGTTTTGCTGCTTGTTTGTTAATTTCTTTTAGTGTTTTTAAATTTTCTACACCATGAATTAAATTCACAAAATGCGCCATGTATTTTACCTTATTACGTTGTACATGACCAATCATGTGCCAAGCAATATCTTTAGGCATTTCGTTATATTTTTCTACCATGTCCTGAATCTTATTCTCGCCAAAAATGCGTTGTCCAGCATCATATGCTTGCAGGATATCGCTAACAGGTTTGGTTTTAGATACAGCAACAAGTGTTACGTTTTCTGGTAGTTGCTCTTTTATATGTTTTAGGTTATTGGTAATACTCATAATATTTCCTGTGTAGGCAGGAATTTTATTAATGTTATTGTTTTTATTCTATTTTGTGAACTTTTGTTTTTTATTCGCATTAACTAATTACTTCTATACATGAGATTTCTTTTCTTTGCTTGGAATGACAATTAATGCTTTTTCTCTATATACGTATTCCTAAAAATTAAAACTCATAAATAGTAACACCACTTCTTAATTTAGGCTCAATATATGTGCTTTTTGGTGGCATTTTTAATCCTTCGTCTGCTATCTGTTTCATTTCATTAATGGTCACAGGAACCATACCAAAACCTACTGCAAATTCGCCACTATCTACATTACTTTTTAAATTTACAATGTCTTTTTTACCATTGATATACATAATTCTATTATCGTTACGTAAATCGTCAATACCAAGTATTGGTTTTAATATTGTTTGGTAAAGCAATTGTGCGTCTAAAGCATCTAACGAATTTTTAAAACGATACTTTGCTTTTCGTAAGTATAAGGAGTAAAACTCTCCATCTAGATACATACTAAAATGATACTTTTTGCCAGGTTTGTATGGCATTACACCTCTGTTTTCTATTCTAAAAGCGGCATCTAATTTAATTAAAAACTCTTCTTTTGTTAAACCGTTTAAGTCTTTTACCAATCTATTAAATTCATGAAGGCGTAATTCGGATTCTGGAATTAAAAACGACATAAAATAATTATACGCTTCAGTGCCATCGTGGTTTGGATTGCTTTGTTTTAAATCTTTACTTAATAAATAAGAAGAAGAAGATCTATGGTGTCCATCTGCTATATAGATGGTTTCCATTTTTTTAAATTCTTCAGAAATAGTTTTTATTATTGCTTCGTCTTCAATTTTCCATAAATAGTGCGTATCTCTGTAAGTAGTTGTAAACTCAAATTCGGCACGTGTTTCTTCGGTTTTTTTAATTATTGTAGCAATTGCTGTATTATCTGGATAGGTGAGTAGCACAGGTTCTGCATTAAAACCAACGGTTTTTAAGTAATCTTTAAAAATAACTTCTTTAAACTCTAGCGTGTCTTCGTGTTTTTTTATGATATCGTTTTCGTAATCTGCAGCACTTGCTGCTGCTATAATGCCATGAAATACTTGTTTTTCGCGATCTACAATTTTATAAATATAAAACGAAGCTGTTTTGTCTTGTTTAAAAACATGGTCTTCCTTAAATTCTAGGTAACGATTTTTTACTAAAGAGTAGCGTTCTTTTCCAGTAATTTCACGTGCATATTTGTAGCCAGGATTTACAATATGTAAAAACGAAAAGGGGTTATAATCTAATCGTGCTTCACGTTCTGCTTGTGTATAAGTTTGATACGAACGAGATGCAACAAGACTTACTTTATCTCGCGTTGGTCGAACTGCTTTAAACGGAATTATTTTGGCCATATTTATTAATTGTCATTGCGAGGACGAAGGACGTGGCAATCTTTTAAATTTGAATTAAAATGTTTCAGATTGCCACGTCGCTCTTTCATCGCTTCTCGCAATGACATTTCAATTTTTATTTTGCAAATTGAGAAGCTACATTCTCTGCTTTTCTACTTTCGGAATAATCGTAAAAACCTTCACCAGATTTTACACCTAATTTTCCTGCACGTACCATATTTACTAATAAAGGGCAAGGTGCATATTTTGAGTTTTTAAAGCCTTCGTACATTACATTTAAAATAGATAAACAAATATCTAAACCAATAAAATCTGCTAGTTGTAAAGGTCCCATTGGGTGTGCCATTCCTAATTTCATAACTGTATCTATTTCTTTAACACCTGCAACACCATTGTATAGTGTTTCTATAGCTTCATTAAGCATTGGCATTAAAATACGGTTTGCTACAAATCCAGGATAATCATTTACCTCTGTTGGTACTTTACCTAATTGTTTGGAAAGCTCCATAATCGTATTGGTAACTGCATCACTGGTATTATAACCACGAATTATTTCTACTAATTTCATAATTGGCACAGGATTCATGAAGTGCATGCCAATTACCATTTCTGGTCTTGATGTTACTGCTGCAATTTGTGTAATAGAAATAGAAGATGTGTTAGATGCTAAAATGGTGTCTTCTGGACAAGCCTCGTCTAACTGTTTAAATATATTTAGTTTTAAATCTACGTTTTCGGTAGCTGCTTCTACTACTAAGCTAGCATATTCTACCCCTTCGGTAATACTTGTAAAAGTTGTAATATTACTTAGTGTTTTTGCTTTATCTGCTTCTGTAATTCTTTCTTTAGCAACCATTCTATCTAAGTTTTTAGAAATGGTTTCCATACCTC
>JBMZDY010000142.1:0-5753 GCA_049614585.1 Oceanihabitans sp. | reverse complement strand
AAGAAAGAAGAATAAACACTAATTTTCAATACTTAATAAAAAAAACCACACTATTTAATTAAATAGTGTGGTTTTTTTTATTAATAATGTATATCATTATTTTAAAGTTAATGTAGTTGTGGTAACTAAAACTTTTCTATCATAAATATTAATTGTATAAGTTCCTTTTTCTAATTCTGTGTCTTTGTTAAAAACAAAGTAATCGCAAACTTTTAAGTTTTCGTTTTTATAGCTAAAGCTAGTGTTAAAGGAGTAAGAAATATTACTATCTTGAATTTTTAATGGGTTTTCACTATTAGAAATTACAACGTTATTATTATCTAAAATTTGAACTTGCATTGTTTTATCGCCTTCATTTACTAATTCATTTTTAGCTATAGAATAACAAACTTTAAATTTATTTACACGTCTTGCCTTATTTGTTATTAATTCTTTTCCTGAAGAACGTTCTTTAACTCCAGCAATGGTTAAATCTAATAATGTTAAATATTTAGCTTCAGAAATTGTTTTATTTAAAGCTTCTTTTTCTTCTTCTAACTCATCGTTTTCTTTTTTAAGAGTAGACGATAATTCGGTACTTTTAGTTAATTGTTCTTTTCGTTTAATTAAAGAATGGACTAATATTTTATTATCTTGAGTTAACTCCTTATTTTCTCTTACAAGGTTTTTCATTTCGCTTTTAAGCTCTAATTGTCTTTCTTTTAATTGAAAAAGTTCTTTAATACTGGATTCGGTTATTTTTAATGAATCTATTAAATTATCTATTTTAATTTTAGCGTTTTCAAGGTTTTCATCTTTTTCATTACTTAGTATAATAGCATTATTATATGCTTCAGACATTTCTTGTAATTCTATTAAAACTAATTCTTTTTGAGATTGAATTTCTTTGTAATCTAATGGGTTGGTACTAAATAAAGAATACCCTCCATAACTAATTAATAATAGGGTAACAACCGCTAATGCGTATTTAATAAGTTTGTGGTTATTTGATGTCATAATTTAATTTTTTTATATGTTTATATTAGTAAGACAACTTTATTACAGCATACCCTACTTTTATTAAAAAATTAAATAAAGATCTATTTAAAAGGATGGCGTTCTTGCCACTTTTTTATTGGGTTCATGTATTTTACAATACCTTTTAAAATGGTGTTTGCCATAAGGTTATTGGTGTGTTTTAAATACAAATACATTGGATGCGGCTTAGCACCTATAGAACTTTTTATTTCCATTGCAGTTCTTGCAAAAACAATAGTTTCAAAATTATTATCAATACCAAAACCTGCCATATTATAAAGCATGTTTAAATACATTTGGTATTGGTGTTGTACTGCTGGTTTATACCCCAAAAAATAAGTTTCTAAGTGCTTGTTATTTAGTATTAAAGAATAAAAACCAACCAACTCGTTATTTAAAAAATAACCATATATTTTAAAATCTTGTTTGAGTTGTTTTTTAATACTATAAAAATGATTTTCGTTAAGTTTAAACGAGTTTACTCCTGCGTTGTCTGATACATACTCGTAAAGCTTAAAAAGTGTCTTAGCGTGCTTCTGTATAGATTCTATATCTAATTCTTGAAGTTGTAATGCTTTACCTTTTTTTCTTGCTCGCTTATAACGGTCTCTGTATTTTTTTTTAAAAGCTAAAATATAATCTTCATTTGTATGCCAATGCTTGTTAATATGTAATACCATATTTGGCTGTACTTGCACTTTATAAAGGCTTTCGCTTTTAAAAAAAACACTGCTTTTATGTATCGTATCAGTTTCAAAATAATCTTTAAAAGCAATTATTCTTATTTTTTTACCATATTGCTTTTTAATACTAGCGCGAAGTTGTTTTATGGCATTACTTACTTGGCTTAAAAAAATATCTTGCGTAATTTCTTCTGGAATATAGAACAAACCGTGTTGACCTGTATGCATTACGTTACCAACAATTAATGCATTACCACGTAAAATTTTTGCAATTATTTTTTTTGCTATTTGCTTAAACCAATTACTAGATGTTTTTCTAAATATATCATCTGTATACATTTGTATTCTTTGTAAAATAGCGATACCTACAAGCTTGTTATCTATAAATACACCAAGGTAATACGAAAAAATATTTTTGGGTGCAGATGCTTCTAGTGCTTTTAAAAATGAAGTTTGTAAAAAAACATCGTGCATTGCTAAATCGTCCCAGTTTTCTGGAAGTGCTTCGGTTGTATTATAGATTTTAAAATGTACCAATAGAAATAAAAAAAGACTGAAAATAAAATCTTTCAGTCTTTATATGTGTTAAAACATTACAAACTTTTATAAACCACAAAGAATTGCTCCCATTACTGCAAGGGTTACAATCCAATAGCCTGCATTTATAAAAATATATTTTGCGCTTTTACGTTCAAATAACCCAATGGTTCCTATTATTGGTAAGGCTCCCAATACGCCAAACATTGTACCATGAAGAGCTCCATGTTTAAACGTTCTAAATGTTGTACCATAATCTGCCATAAAAGCTTCAAAAGATGCTTCTGCAGTTTCTGGATCACCTCCTATCATGCCTAATGCACCAAATTGATGGTTTGTAAATTGCATAAGCACTATAGAAAGCATAGCAGCAAATAATAGTGCAAGCCCAAAAATAACAGCCATATTGCCGCCTTTCATTTTTTCTTCTGTCATTCCAGATTCGCGCATCCACGCATTACCAAAAACTTTTGGGTTGTACCAAATAGAGCCAATAAGTAGTGCAGCAACTGCTGCAACTGGAATTGCCCAAGGCGTAATAAGTTGTTCCATAATATTTTATTTTATTAGTTAGTGCTTTAAATGTACAAAAAATATGCTTATTTTAATTTATTGGCTTCTGCTACTAAAAGCTCGTTTTTATCATTTAATGCTTTTTCTATAAAATCTTGGATTGCTTGATTCTTTTCTAAACCATTTTTAATTAAAACACTTAATGTAACCATTACTGCTATTCTAGTTCCTGCTTTTTTTACTGCTGTTGCAAAAAGCGGTTCTAACTCTTCAAAGGTTACATTTTTAGCAAGTTCTACTATTTCTGCTCTTACTTTAAGTTGCTTTTCTTCTGGTAGATTGGTGTATTTTTTACCAAACTGCTGAATAACACTTATGGCTTTTCTTTGGTTTTGTTGTTGTGGCTTTTGCTGGTTTTGGTTTGTATTTTGTTTTGGTTTCGCTTTTGCCCAAGAATCGCGTAAACCAACCGTTTTATTAAATACTAATTTATCTGTAGTTGCATCATTATCCACATTAAAATAACCTAAGCGTTGAAACTGAAACTGCTCTCCTACTTTAGTGCTTAATAAATTTGGTTCTACATATGCTGTTTTAATTTGTAAAGAATTTGGATTAATAAATTCCATAAAATCTTTCCCTTCTTGGTTGTCTGGAGCTTCGTTTAAAAAGAGTCTATCGTATTCTCTAACTTCTGCTTGTATTGCGTGTTGTATAGAAACCCAATGCAAGGTTCCTTTTACTTTTTTTGAGGTATCTTCACTATAGGTACATTGTATTTCTGTAATGTTTCCGTTCGTGTCTTTTACTACTTTTTCGGCTTTAATAATATATGCGTTTTTTAGTCGAACCTCACCTCCTGGTTTTAATCTAAAAAACTTATTACTTGCTTCTTCTTTAAAATCGTCTTTTTCAATATATATTTCTCTTGAAAAAGGTACTTTTCGACTTCCTGCAGCTGCATCTTCTGGGTTGTTTTCTGCTTCAAACCATTCTTCTTTATCTGCTGGATAATTTGTTATTACTACTTTAACAGGATCTAAAACAGCCATTACTCGAGGTGCTGTTTTGTTTAAATCTTCACGAATACAAAATTCTAAAAGCGAAACATCGATCACGTTTTCGCGTTTTGCAACTCCTACTTTTTCAATAAATTTACGAATAGAATTTGGTGTGTATCCTCTTCTTCGTAAACCAGAAATTGTTGGCATTCTTGGGTCGTCCCAACCTGTTACTATTCCTTCTTCTACCAATTTAAGAAGCTTTCGCTTACTCATTATGGTATAGCTTAAATTTAAACGTGCAAATTCTCTTTGTTTAGGTAATAAAGGATATTTATTAGCGCTAAAAGGATATACTTGCTCTTTAAACCAATCGTATAATTTTCGGTGTGGTTTAAATTCTAAAGAACAAAGAGAGTGCGAAATTTGTTCTATATAATCGCTTTCACCATGTGTCCAATCGTACATTGGGTAAATACACCAATCGTTACCTGTTCTGTGGTGATGTGCATGCATAACGCGATACATTATAGGATCTCGCATTAGCATATTTGGATCTTCCATGTCTATTTTTGCACGAAGAATATGCTCGCCAGCTTGAAATTCGCCATTTTTCATACGCTGAAATAAGTCTAAATTTTCTGCTACACTTCTATTTCTGTATGGACTATTGGTACCTACTTTTGTTGGTGTACCTTTTTGTTCAGCCATTGCTTCGCTAGATTGCGAATCTACATATGCTTTTCCTTCTTTTATTAAAAGTACAGCCCAATCGTATAATTGTTGAAAATAATTGGAAGAATACAACTCATTTTCCCATTGGTAACCTAACCAGGAAATATCGCGTTTAATAGCATCTACATACTCTTGTTCTTCTTTTGCTGGATTGGTATCGTCAAAACGAAGGTTAACAGGTGCTTGATATCTTTCACCCAAACCAAAACTAATTCCAATAGCTTTAGTATGCCCAATATGTAAATAGCCATTTGGTTCTGGAGGAAAACGAAAGCGTAAGTTTTTTTTAGGCATTCCGTTTAGTAGATCTTCTTCAATTATATGCTCGATAAAATGGAGCGATTTCGTTTCTTTAGACATCCTTTTTATATATTCAATATAGATGCACAAAATTAGTGAAAATACTAATCAATTGTAACATTGTTTTAGATTCTTACACATATAAATACAGTTCTATTAATCTAAAAAAATATAATTATGAATTATTCCTGTCCGAAATGCGCAAATACTACCTGCGAAATAGATAAAATGCAAGCAACAGGTGGCCTTTTTTCTAAACTCTTTAATATTCAGAATAAAAGTTTTACTTCGGTAACTTGTA
Organism: Oceanihabitans sp.; assembly: GCA_049614585.1. GTDB lineage: Bacteria > Bacteroidota > Bacteroidia > Flavobacteriales > Flavobacteriaceae > Oceanihabitans. The sequence goes on along the minus strand of JBMZDY010000142.1, from coordinate 666 downwards.
AAAAATGTACCTATACCGAATTTTTTAAAACACAAACTAGCAGAATTAGTAATATCTTTGACTTTTTTACAAACTAAATTAAATTAATGGGAATTATAAAAGTTGAAAATATTCGTGTTTTTGCACATCATGGTTGCTTAACAGAAGAAACTAAAATAGGTAGTGATTATCGCGTTGATATTAAAGTAAAAGCCGATTTACAAAAAAGTGCAAATACAGATGATTTAAACGATACTGTAGATTACGTTTTTTTAAATAAAGTAATTCGAGAAGAAATGGCGAAACCTTCGCATTTACTTGAAACAGTTGCTAAACGAATTCTAAACCGTGTTCTAGCCGAAGATAAATTAGTTACTATTGTTACGGTTGCAGTTAGTAAAATAAACCCTCCTATTGGTGGAGATGTAGAAATGGTTACAATAGAAATGACCGAAAAAAGAAAAAACGTACATAAATAGTGTAAAAAGGGAATTATTTTTATATTTGCTTTCTCATTATTTAAGATGAGATTTCTGCTTTTGCAGGAATTTAGGGTGTCGTGGCCGAGCGGCTAGGCAGTGGTCTGCAACACCATCTACAGCGGTTCGAATCCGCTCGAGACCTCAACAGAAAAGCCTCTTCATTTTTTAAATGCAGAGGTTTTTTTGTATATTTATTTTATGAAAT
>JBMZDY010000141.1:0-5792 GCA_049614585.1 Oceanihabitans sp. | reverse complement strand
CATCCCCACAGTTTATTACTAATTCTGCTTTGCTAAATAAGTTTTTTACGATATTAAATTGTTTTAATATTCCAGCGTTATTTACCACTTTGGTTTTAAATTTTTCGGGAAGCATTGGTAAATTATTAATATCCCAACTTTTCCAATACGGTTTATAATCGTTTGGCTCCATTAAAGTACACAAATGCCCAAAAGCATAAGTAACCGCATAACCATTACCTTCGTAATAACCATCCCGTTTGGTATTTGCGCCTAATACTGTTGCAATTTCACGCGCTACACTTGGTTTTTCTGCAATACAAACTTTCACTATAAAATCTTTTTTTTACTTGTTGCAAAGTACATAATTTTAGTTTTTTTTAAGCGAAAAGTATTCCTATCTTTCTATTTTTTAATAGATGAATCATAAAGAAGACATACTAGCAAGTTATAAGAGAATAAAACCATTTATTCATAACACTCCAATATTATCTTCCACAGGAATTAATACTATAATTGGAGCAAATTTGAAATTTAAATGTGAAAACTTTCAGAAAATGGGAGCTTTTAAAATGCGCGGTGCAACAAATGCAATTTTAAAATTAACCGATGCACAACGTAAAAAGGGAGTAGTAACACACTCTTCAGGGAATTTTGCGCAAGCGGTTTCCTTGGCAGCAAAAAGCCTTGGAGTAAAGGCTTATATCGTGATGCCAGAAAGTGCACCTCAAGTAAAAAAAGATGCTGTATTTAGCTATAATGGAATAATTACAATTTGTAAATCTACTTTAAAAGCTAGGGAAGAAACTGCTAATAATATTGTTAATGAAACTGGAGCAACTTTTATTCATCCTTCTAACGATATAGAGGTTATACATGGTAACGCGTCTGCATGCTTAGAACTTATAGAAGACACACCAGAGTTAGATTATATAATTGCTCCTATAGGAGGAGGCGGACTTATTGCAGGAACAGCTTTAGCAGCACATTATTTTAGTAAAAAAGGAATGGTTATAGGAGCAGAGCCATTAGAAGCAGATGATGCTTACCGCTCTATAATTAGTGGAAAAATAGAAACTAATGAAACCACTAATACTATTGCAGATGGTTTAAAAACCCAGTTGGGAAGTATTAATTTTCCAATTATTAAAAACCTGGTTACCAAAATTATAAGGGTAGACGAAGCCTCTATATTAGAAGCAATGACTTTAATTTACCAAAGGCTTAAAATTATTGTAGAACCCTCTAGTGCTGTAGCCTTAGCAGCTGTATTAAATAATAAAGCATTTTTCGAAAATAAAAATATTGGCATTCTACTTTCTGGCGGAAATGTAGATTTGCAACAGCTACCTTTTTAAAATAATTTTATAAAAAATCTTGTAAAAGCCTTTAATAAGCGTATCTTTGGGAACAATAAAGGTCTACAAACACATACAATTATAATTTACGCATGGCAAAATCGCAACAAACATTTAATAAAAGTGAAAAAGAGAAGAAGCGCTTAAAAAAACGTGAAGATAAGCGTAAAAAAATGGAAGCTAGAAAAGCAGAGAAAGAAGCTAATGGTACTGCAGGAATACAATTTGCCTATGTAGACCATAATGGCAATTTAACCGATACGCCACCAGATCCTGCTTTAAAAGTAAAAGTAAAAGCTGCTAACATTGAAGTTAGTATTCCAAAAACACTTGATAGCGATAAAGAAGAATTCGATCCTGTTAGAACTGGAACGGTTTCTTTTTACGATTCTTCAAAAGGGTTTGGGTTTATTGTAGATTCCGAAAATCAAGAAAAATACTTTTGTCACGTTAGTGGTTTAAAAGATGAAATTACAGAAGGAAACAAAGTTTCTTTCGAATTAGAAAAAGGCCAAAGAGGCATGAATGCTGTAAAAGTTACTCTAGTAAAATAAGCACTTTCAAAAGCTTACTTTTTATTTAAAATTGCGTTAAGAACTATTCGTTCGCATACATTTTCAATAACTTATATCATTATAAGCCACTAGTATTCTATGACTTAGGAACTATATATTCCTTTTTTTTGTATCTTAATATCCAATATTAGCATCTTTTTATAGTTAAAATTTAATCAGCTTAAATTAATTAAGGATGCTGCTTACTATTTTATATTATGAAAAATCGATACCTATTCCTTAGTTTAATTTTTCTAACTAGTTTTTATCTACATGCGCAAAATTCCATTTCTCAAAAAACACATAATAATTTAACTACATTAAAAGTAAATACAGATTTTGGAACTGTAAATGTGTTTTTGCCAGAGTTGATTTTAAATGAAAATGCATCTGGAAGCATTCAAATAATTCCTAAAGGAAAAAAAGAAAAACAAAGGCTAAAAAATAAAGCGCAACTCGAAAATTATACTATTAGTATTCAAAATAGTAGTGTTCCATTAAGCAATAAAAATTTTACTATTAATAGCATAAACAGTAAACAAATACCTATTGCTTTACTTGATAAAAAGGGTTCGAAAATTACTGAAACAACGATACAAACAAAGGGATTAAAAGGAAATACCAACTTGCAAATTCCAGAGTATATAATTAGTGGTTCTCCTGCTAAAATACAAGGTAGTTTCGATGGGAATTTGGAAAATGCTAGTGTTAAAATTGGGAATCAATCTTTAAAAGTTTTAGCAGAAAGTAGTTCGCAAATACATTTTAAGTCCCCTAAAAATTTAAATGGAAATCAAAACCTTCAGCTTAATGAAAACAACAAAATAAGCGAAACTAAAGTGCATGTTCTACATTTAGATTTGTCGGCAGGAAAACTAAATTTAAGAAAAGGAGAAGGGACAACGATTCATATTAAAGTTTCTGGATTGCAAGGGGTAGACAAAAATGTGCCATTGAGTATTACCAATTTAAGTGCTCAAAATGTTACGTTAAACGGCGGAAACCAGCAATTAATAAGTATTAATCCAAGCCAATCGCAAGGTGGTGTTTACAACAAATCTATAGCTGTACGAGCTATAAGTACAGGTGGTTTCACTGTTTCTGTGCAAATAGAACCACCAACTTACCAAACGCAAACTATAGAAAATAGTACAACTTTGTGTAACTGTAATTTAAATAACGAAAGCCATTTAATTGCTACAGATGCTTGCCAAGAATTAGGAGGGAATAACGCAGCAGAAAATCAAGAAAATGATGTTTCTAGTGAAGATGAAGAAGGACTTATAAGTGAAAATTTTTCCACACTATTTACAATAGATATTCCCGAAACAATTACTGGAAATAACGAACCTATTCCATTAGAAATTAATACAGAAACGAATAATGTAGTAGCTGCTATTATTAAGCATAAAAATATATTGGATACCGAATGGACAACAATAGTACAAGATAACGATGCATCTAATGGTTTTAGTACCAATTGGTACCCTCCAGTTGGTAACGATGGCATGCACGAAATTAGTACACAAATTGTAAACACAAACCATGTTATAAGTGAATCTATACAGTACTCAAGAATTGAAATGAATGCAGAAAACATGCATGCAGATTACTTAAGTACAGCATCGCTTCGAGCAGCAACCGAAGATCTTATATATCAGCAAAGTCAAGCAGATATAATTGGAAATCAAGTTCGTAATTTACAAAAAACGGTTCGTGAGCTTCGTAAAAAATATCGTCAATTAATAAGAGAAAGAAACAAAAATATAACCAATGCTCGCGAACTTATTAAAATAGATAAAGTTCTCGATAAAGTACCAAAAACCTATAAAGATAGCTTGCAAAAATTGGTAGATTCTCTTACCAAATTAAGCAAAATAGTTCCAAAAAAAGTAGATACTGCTGCGCTTAAAAAAGCTGTAGATGCTGCTAAAGCAAGACATGAAGCATGCAAAAAACGATTGGCAGAACTTAAGAAAAAACAAAAAAACTTAGAAACCGAAAGAGATAATCTTAAAAAAGAAATAGATAAAAACTTAAAGGATTTAACCGATTTACATTTAGATAATGGCTGGATTGGCAAACATGGTTTTTATTCCGATGGTTCTTTTTGGTATGGCTATTTAGGCGATGAATTTGCAAATACAGATATTTACGATCAAGCAAATCCTATTGTAAAAAAATTAAAACAATTAAAAGGACCTTTTAATAGAGCAATTAAAAAATTAAAAAAGTTACCTGCAAAAATAGTAGAAGCAGAGGCAGCTTGCGATGCATTAAGCGAAGCGTTTCAAGAAGCTTTAACAGCACAAAAAAATGCTAAACACCAAATAGGAGCACAGCAAGGAATAGAAGATATTTGCAGACAAATAAAAAGCTTATTAAATACCTTAAAAAACTGGTGTACCAATAACCCAAAGCAATGCAGCTTTAAAGCGAAACTTAATAAGTTACTACAAAAATGCCCTAAAACCGATGACGATATTGTTGTTTTCTGGAAAGATTACGACGATTTAATTAACACAAAACAGCAAAAAGAAACAGCTTTAGCAAACGAAGCCGATAGCAAACAAAAAGAAGCCAATGCTGTAAGAAACCAAATTACTGCTGCCGAAGAAAGGCGACGTATGCTAGAAGAAAAACAGCGAGTTGAAAATGAAAAAGCAGAAAAAATGCGTCAGCAATTGGCAAAAGATATAGAAGAAGCTAGAAAAAGAAAACGCGAACAAAACAAAGAAAAGCCTAAAACACCAACCGTAAAACGCGATGCGAAACCAGAACCAATATTAGACGAGCCTGTTAACCCAACAAACAAGCAACTTAAATTTGCATCGAAATCTATGATTAGAGGTTTGTATATAGATAGTTATATAGATAACGGACCATGCCATTGTACTACCAAAGCACTAGCGTTTTCGAATAATACAAATTCTGCAGCAGCAAACATTATTGCAAGTTTTGCTATTACAGTAGCTTTTGCACCTTTAGAAGCGGTAAGTATGCCCTTAATATGGCGTGTTGGTATTGGCGCTGCAAAATCTATAGCAAACTCTGTTTATGGTGGCGAAAAAATTACCGATGAACTTGCAAAAAATTTACTAGACGTAATAGGTGGCGAAATTTTCCCGAATTTAGTAGGAAACACTTTTGTTGGTAATAGAGTTAACGATTTAGCAAAAGGAAGTTTAAACGAAATATTAGAAGCCGAAGGAGTACGTGTTATAAAATGGGAAGGAGAGACCAAAACAAGAAATTGTGGCACCATAAAAGGGAAATCTACAATGCTTGTAAACCCGAATACAGGTTGGGTTGTATTAGTAATTAAAATTGAAAATTGCCCATTAGTGGTTGTAAAATATAAAGTAAATAAAGATGGTATTTCAGTTACTAAACCAACTGTGCAAGAGGTGATATAATTCCAATAAGAGAATTATACTAGCCGAATTTAAAAACAGATTTTAGTTTTTTTAAAATGCTTTCTTTAAACGTTATTCCTAATTAATTTGAATGTAATATTTTTAAGTTTGGGCTTAAAGCTTGTTGATTTTCAATCTGCTCTAGCATTTAATAGCACATTTTATAATCGTTACAAAGTAAGTTTTTTATTTCGCTAGGAGTGAAGCCCAACTTTTGCATATCTGCTTTAAAAGCTTCTATTTCGGGTTTTAAGGCTTTAAATTCTTCTGGTGTTAATAATGTAAAATTATAAAAAACGAGATCGTCTAAATTCGGGAATTTTTTTTCAGAAATTGCCCATTGATAAGCAACACCACGTTTTAACAAGGTATTATCTACAAATAGCGTAACAAAATTACCATTAACCCCAAATTTTGAAATATGATTTTCTTCTATATTCTTTAAAATATTCTCGTAACAGTGTCAGCAGTTTTGGTGATAACAT
>JBMZDY010000140.1:0-5808 GCA_049614585.1 Oceanihabitans sp. | reverse complement strand
GCACCTCGAAAGAGTTATACAAGGTACTATCTACTTCTACTTGATTAAATAACACTAAGGATTCGATACTTTTAAAATCTACTGACTTGTTTTGTTGCGCACTTAAAGAAAAGCTAAGCAAAAAGAAGAATAAGCATATTGTATATTTCATTGTTTTTATAATAACAAGCATCAAGCCAAAATACATATAAGTTTTGCAATTATAAAAATTACTTAAAATAAAATGCATAACAGCCTAAAAGGAATGAATATTTTTGAAAGTAATTGATTAAATTCGCTATTATGAGTATCAACCTACAAACACCAATAGACTACCTTAAAGGAGTTGGCCCAAATCGTGCTAATTTATTGCGTAGTGAACTAGGCATACACACTTACCAAGACTTAATTAACTTATTTCCAAATCGATACATAGACCGCACACAGTTTTACAAAATAAACCAATTACAGCGAAGCAATGCGGACATACAGGTTGTAGGAAAAATAATAAAATTTGAAGAAGTAGCTCAAAAAAAAGGAAAACGACTGGTTGCAACATTTCAAGACGAAACAGGAAATATGGAATTGGTATGGTTTAGAGGGCAAAAATGGATACGAGAAAGCTTAAAGCGAAATACAGAATATGTAATATTTGGAAAAACAAATTGGTTTAATGGCAAATTTAGCATGCCACATCCAGATATTGAACCACTAGCAGAACATAAAAAAAACTTGCGCTCCTCGATGCAAGCAATTTATCCTTCTACCGAAAAATTAACAAACAAAGGAATTACCAATCGCGTACTTACCAAAATTATGCAACAATTGTTTTTGGAAAGTAAAGGGATTTTTTTTGAAACCTTGCCAAAAAAAATATGCGAAGAATTAAAATTAATTCCAAAAAGTGAAGCGCTTTTTAATGTGCATTTTCCGAAGTCACAAATACTACTTTCGCAGGCTCAAAACAGATTAAAATTTGAAGAATTATTTTACATTCAATTGCAATTAATTCTTAAAAATTTAATTCAAAAATCAAAAATAAAAGGCTTGCCATTTTCTACCGTTGGAAATTATTTTAACACTTTTTACAAAGCACATTTACCCTTTAATTTAACCAATGCACAAAAGCGAGTTATAAAAGAAATTAGGCAAGATTTAGGCAGTAATGCACAAATGAATAGGCTTTTGCAAGGAGATGTAGGTTCTGGAAAAACAATAGTAGCCTTAATGTCAATGTTAATAGCACTTGACAACGGTTTTCAAGCTTGTTTAATGGCTCCGACTGAAATTTTGTCAGTCCAACACTATAATGGATTAAATGAACTATGTAACTCACTGAATATCAACATTAAATTGCTTACTGGCTCAACAAACACTTCAAGTAGAAAGAAAATTCACGAAGAGCTAGAAAATGGCACATTACAACTACTAATTGGTACTCATGCGCTATTGGAAGATAAAGTAAATTTTAAAAATTTAGGGCTTGCAATTATAGACGAACAACACCGTTTTGGTGTTGCACAAAGAAGCAAGCTTTGGCATAAAAATAGTGTCCCTCCCCATATTTTGGTTATGACTGCAACACCAATTCCTCGTACTTTAGCCATGTCTGTTTATGGCGATTTAGACATCTCAATTATAGACGAATTACCAGCAGGAAGAAAGGCTATAAAAACGGTACATCGATACGACAAAAACAGACTTAAAGTCTTTCAATTTATTCGTGATGAAATTGCTAAAGGCAGGCAAATTTATATTGTATATCCATTAATTCAAGAAAGCGAAAAAATGGATTATAAAGATTTAATGGATGGCTATGCAAGTATGGAAAGAGACTTTCCAAAACCGAAATATCAAATTTCTATTGTTCATGGCAAAATGAAACCAAAAGACAAAGATTTTGAAATGCAACGCTTTATTAAAGGAGAAACACAAATAATGGTTGCCACTACAGTTATTGAAGTTGGCGTGAATGTACCAAACGCGTCTGTAATGATTATTGAAAGTGCAGAACGGTTTGGTTTAGCGCAATTACACCAATTACGAGGAAGAGTAGGTCGTGGTGCAGAACAAAGTTATTGCATACTTATGACCAGCCACAAACTAAGCAACGATAGTAAAACAAGACTAGAAACCATGGTTAAAACCAGTGATGGCTTTGAAATTGCAGAAGTAGACTTACGTTTACGAGGTCCTGGCGACATTATGGGCACCCAACAAAGCGGGGTTTTAAATTTAAAAATAGCAGACATAATTAAAGATTCTAATTTACTACAACTTGCTCGCACACACGCAAAACAAATACTAAGTGCAGACCCATCGCTTGGACTACCCGAAAACAGTTGTATTTTACAAACGTACAGGCAATTAAGTAAGTACAAGAATATTTGGAATTATATATCTTAAATAAATGCAAAAAAAAAATCCAGTTATTATAGCTAAATAATAACTGGATTTTTTTAAACTGCTATTTGTTATGCTTCGGTGTTTATTACCAACCTAAAGCCTTCGCCATGAATATTTAATATCTCTACATTTTTATCTAGCTTTAAATACTTCCGTAGTTTTGCAATATATACATCCATACTTCTAGAAGTAAAGTAGTTATCGTCTCGCCATATTTTGGTAAGTGCTAACTCTCTTGGCATTAAATCGTTTTCGTGTAAAGCTAATAAACGTAAAAGTTCGTTTTCTTTAGGCGAAAGTTTTACCTGCTCTCCACCATTGTAAGTAAGAAAACGCAATTTAGAATTTAAATGAAATCCACCAATAACAAACTCAAACTGCTTGCTATCTGCTACAGTATCGTTAGCTTTACGCTGTATTATTGCTTTAATTTTCATTAACAATACTTCACTATCAAAAGGTTTATTTAAATAGTCGTCTGCTCCTACTTTATAACCTTTTAACACATCTTCCTTCATTGCTTTTGCAGTAAGAAAAATAATAGGTACATCTGTATTTTTCTCTCTTATTTCTTTAGCAAGCGTAAATCCATCTTTATACGGCATCATTACGTCTAAAATACACAAATCGAAATCGTCTTTTTTAAATTTCTCGAAGCCTTCCATACCGTTTTTTGCATGGGTTACTTCGTAATCATTCATATTTAAATAATCTTTTAAAACAGTTCCAAAATTTGGATCGTCTTCTACTAGTAGTATTTTTTTCTGTTGTTCGTTCATCGCTCTATGATATTAACGGAAGTTTTATAATAAAAGTACTTCCTTTGTCTTTTTCACTCTCTACCGAGATATGCCCTTGGTGGTCGTCTACAATTCGTTTTACGTAGGCTAATCCAAGTCCATGTCCTTTTACATTATGTATATTTCCTGTGTGTTCTCTATAAAATTTTTCGAACACTCTTTTTTGTGCGGCTTTACTCATACCGCTACCGTGATCTTTAATATTTAATATTATATTTTCACCTACATTTACTGTAGACACTTCAATTTTTGGTGCTTCTGGCGAATATTTAATGGCATTATCCAAAATATTAACCAATACATTAGTAAAGTGCATATCGTTTGCTAAAACTGTTGAATTTCCTGCTTTAAAGCTTGTTTTTATGGTTCCGCTTTTGTTTTCTACTATTAAAGACACATGTGTTATTGCATCTTCTATTAAATCGTGTAATTCTAAGTTTTCTTTACTTATGTTTAATTCGTTTTTTTCTAGTTTAGATATTCGTAATACATTTTCTACTTGTGCATGCATTCGTTTGTTTTCCTCTTTTATCATATAGAGATAGCGTATTACTTTTTCTTTATCGTCAATAATTTTAGGATTTTTTATAGCATCTAGTGCTAAGTTTATAGTCGCTATTGGTGTTTTAAACTCATGTGTCATGTTATTAATAAAATCGGTTTTGATTTCAGAAATTTGACGCTGTTTAAAAAGTTGCATTAATGCGCTAGCGTAGGCTATTATTATAATTGATGTAAATATTACCGAAAGCAAAATCATTCCTATAACAGAAGACCAGATGTACTTATTGTGTTCTGGAAAGTTCACTAACAATCTATATTTTGCTAAGCTACTCTCGCTTTTAAAAATTGGTATACTAAACGTGGTATTGTTTTCAATATCGAAATCTGGCGTTTGTACTTTGGTAGCTAAATCGTTACTATAAATTGCAAACTGATATACAATATCTATATTGTCTTCTTGCAATTTTCTAGATAACAAACGGCCTATTTCATTTACAGTCACCCTCTTGTGTATCGGCATTCTATTCGAGAGGTCTTCGTATGCAGTGTCGTACAATATTTCTTCCCCTCTAGACATTTTAATCATTGCATCTAGTCCAGTACTATTTACTGCATCTAAATTTGCATTATTTACCAATCTAATTTCTCTTTCGCTAAGTACTCTTTTTATGGGAATACTATCTAAACCTATGTCAAAGATCGTGGATGCAAGCTTATAGTCTTGTTCTAAAACACCATTTCTATAAAACAATATTTCGTTGGCATTATCGCCTTCTTGCTTAATGTATAAATTTCTAATTGCTGCACTATCTATTACTTTATCGCTTTTAGATATTAAATCTTGAATTTCTACAACCCAATCTCTATATTCTCGCTCTTCAATTTTTCTAGCTGTAGCGCTTATCGATTTTTTTACATTAAAAGCAAATTGCTTTTTTTCGTTTTCTATTGAGTTTTTTATATAATATGCCTGTACGAAAATAATTCCTATTAGCGACAAACTCATTAATACCAATAAAAAGACGAATAACTTTTTGCTCATCAATCAAAATTAACATTTTAACATTTAGATATTGTACGATTTAACCTTACATTAACAAAAATGTTAAAATTAGCTAGGCTTACATGCTGCAAGTAATTGATTGTGTGTTTCTTGCACTTGTTGTAACGTATCGTTTAAACTATTATTTGTAATTACAAAGTGAGATAGTTTTATACGAGCATCGTCTTGCCATTGGTTTTTTATAATGGCATTAATTTTTGAAGTTGTTGTTTGGTCTCGTTTTAGCAAGCGCTCCATACGGTTTTCTAGTGTAGCCGTTATGGTAATAATAAAATCGCATTGGGTATAGCTGCCGTTTTCAAACAAAATTGCAACCTCCTTTATTACATAAGGCGTATTTTGTATGGCTACCCATTGCTTAAAATGTTTGGCAACTTTTGGATGCACTATAGCATTCATTTTTTGCAAGTAACTGGTATCGTTAAATATAATTTCGGCGATAAAAGCTTTGTTAAGCATATTGTTTACATAAGCTTGCTCGCCAAACAATTGTATTAGTTTTCGCCTAATTATTTTCGAGCGATGCATTAGCTTTTTTGCTTCGTCGTCTGCAATATAAATCGGAACACCTAAAGCCTTAAAAGCCTTTGCTACTGTAGTTTTTCCGCTACCAATACCTCCTGTTAATCCTACAATTTTCATTTTGTAATAATAAATTCTATTTGTTTCTGATTCATTTTTACATACTTCGCCAAATTGGGTTTTACTACTACTTTTGGCGTTAAAAATTCGGTATCTTCTGTTACTGTGCTAAAATCGCAAGTTACTTTAAAATCGGAAGCTTGAATATTATTAAAATTTTTCAAGCTGGTATAATAACTAACATTTACTGCTTTTGGAAAATATTTAATATGCACATCTTCTGGCTTATTAATAATAGTAACCGGAATTTTTAACACCCCCTCTGTATGCTTTTCTATTGCTGCAGAAACCGTCACTTTTTGGTGTGTGAATTTTATATTATCGAATGGTTTTTGCAATTCAAAATCCTGCGAAATACTTTTATTTACTGCACTTTTAATTAACGAATCGGTTTTTACAGCATTTATTTTTGAA
>JBMZDY010000139.1:0-5844 GCA_049614585.1 Oceanihabitans sp. | reverse complement strand
GGTAGAGAAGCTAGAAGAAATTTACCATAAAGTAAAACCCTTTTTACGAAAAGAAGGCATAGAAGCTATAGAGCAACAAGGCACTTCTATTGTTACAGCTTTTGGTGATCTAGAAACGCCATTAATTAATGGTGCCGATTGTGCATATGTAATATTCGATTCAAAAAACACAGCGCTTTGTGCTATTGAAGAAGCTTATAACCAAGGAGAAGTAGACTGGAAAAAACCAGTATCTTGCCATTTGTATCCAATTCGAGTAAAAGATTATTCCGAGTTTTCTGCTGTAAATTACGACAAATGGGAGATTTGTGACGATGCTTGCACCTTAGGAGCAGAACTACAAGTGCCAGTGTATAAATTTGTAAAACAAGCCTTAATTAGAAAATTTGGAGAAGACTGGTATACCGAATTAGAAAATGTAGCAAATAAGCTTAATAAATAAAAGTAATAACAGGCTAATTTATTTTGTTTCAAGCACTTATGAGTGTTGGCTTTTTAATAATAACAGCTTGTTTTTTTGTAAAATATTGCTAACCAAATACATAAAAACCTTACGTTATTAAATAAAAATTACTATATTTGACCAGCTATTAATTGATTATTTAAAATTTAACACGATTTTTTTCATTATTTAAAATGGTTTTCGAAACTAGATTTTTGGTTTTGAAAATAAATCGGTTACAGTTTTTAGTTAATCTAGTTAGTTATTTAGGGGTAAAAGGTGAGTGTGAGGACACTCACCTTTTTTTTGCTAAAAAATTAAAAAAATCAAAGACCCAAAAGCCCTTGTTTTATAGTAGGTTTCGGTGTTTGTGTTTTTGTAACAACCTGTAAAACAGAATGTTGTGAGGTTTAATTAAAAAGCTTTTAAAACCCCTTAAAACACTAGGTTGTTAAAAACTTGTTGACATTGTTTATAACTATGCCTTTCATTTTTAAACACATTTTTGAATCTTTGTTATTCCCAAAAGAAGTAAATTAATTACCTCAAAAATTTCTAAAAATAGCAAAAGAATGTCTCAACAAGTAGAACCAATTTTAAAAGAAAACAAAGATCGCTTTGTAATATTTCCTATTCAACACCACGATTTATGGGAGTGGTATAAAAAGCAAGAGGCAAGTATTTGGACTGCAGAAGAAATAGATTTACATCAAGACTTAACCGATTGGAAAACAAAGCTTAATGATGACGAGCGTTATTTTATTAAGCACGTATTGGCGTTTTTTGCAGCTAGTGATGGAATTGTAAACGAAAATTTAGCCGAAAATTTTGTGTCTGAAGTACAGTACACCGAAGCAAAGTTTTTCTATGGTTTTCAAATCATGATGGAGAATATACATTCTGAAGTGTATTCTTTATTAATAGATACCTACGTAAAAGACGAAAAAGAAAAAGACGAGTTGTTTAATGCAATTGAGGTTTTTCCAGCAATTAAAGAAAAAGCAGATTGGGCATTAAAATGGATAGACTCTCCTAGCTTTGCAGAACGTTTAATAGCATTTGCAGCAGTAGAAGGGATTTTCTTTTCGGGAAGTTTCTGTTCTATTTTTTGGTTGAAAAAACGTGGTTTATTACCAGGATTAACATTTTCTAACGAGTTAATATCTAGAGACGAAGGCTTGCATTGCGATTTCGCAGTTCACCTGCACCAAAACCATATCATAAATAAAGTTCCTAAAGAGCGTATAACACAAATACTAACCAACGCGTTAGATATAGAACGTTCTTTTATTACAGAATCGCTTCCAGTAAGTTTAATAGGTATGAATGCTAAATTAATGACGCAATATTTAGAGTTTGTAACCGATAGACTATTACAAGAATTTGACTGCGAAAAAGTATATAATGCTTCAAATCCATTCGATTTTATGGATATGATTTCCCTACAAGGAAAAACAAATTTCTTTGAAAAACGAGTTTCAGAATACCAAAAAGCAGGAGTGCTTAACAAAGAAGAAGACAAAGATAAATTTAGTTTTGATGCCGATTTTTAATCCTAGCATTAAATATTTATAAAAGAAAAAGGGAAACTGTAGCTTTTGTTTTAAAGCTGTTAATAATCCATAATTCTTTAGCAATTAATCAATAAAATCTAATTTAATTTTTGAATGGTTTTCAAAAATTAAAAACTTAGAATAACCAACTAACCCCTTTTTTAAAGGATTCTATTAAAATTAAAAACGTGTAAACCTATGTTTGTAGTAAAAAGAGACGGCCATAAAGAGCCTATGATGTTCGACAAAATAACCGCAAGAGTTCGTAAATTATGTTACGGATTAAATGATCTAGTAGATCCAGTAAAAGTAGCAATGCGAGTTATAGAAGGGTTATACGATGGTGTAACCACTAGCGAACTAGATAATCTTGCAGCAGAAATTGCAGCTACAATGACAACTGCGCATCCAGATTATGCGCGTTTAGCAGCTAGAATATCGGTTTCTAATTTACATAAAAACACCAAAAAAACCTTTAGCGAGGTAATGCACGATTTATATACTTATGTAAACCCAAGAAATGGTAAAGACGCACCTTTACTGTCTGATGAGGTTTACAAAGTAATTATGGATAATAAAGAAAAACTAGATTCTACCATAATTTATAATCGCGATTTTGGGTACGACTATTTTGGGTTTAAAACACTAGAGCGTTCTTATTTATTAAAATTAAATGGGCAAATAGCAGAAAGACCACAGCATATGCTAATGCGTGTTTCTATAGGCATACATTTAAACGATTTAGATGCAGCCATAGAGACATACGAGCTTATGTCTAAAAAATATTTTACACACGCAACACCTACACTATTTAATTCTGGTACACCAAAACCACAAATGTCTTCTTGTTTTTTATTAACCATGAAAGACGACAGTATAGATGGTATTTACGATACCTTAAAGCAAACAGCTAAAATATCGCAATCTGCAGGAGGAATAGGGTTAGCAATACATAATATTCGAGCAACAGGAAGTTATATAGCAGGTACAAACGGAACCAGTAATGGTATTGTGCCAATGTTACAAGTATTTAACGATACAGCAAGATATGTAGATCAAGGAGGCGGAAAAAGAAAAGGAAGTTTTGCAATGTACATAGAAACATGGCATGCAGATATTTTCGATTTCTTAGACCTTAAGAAAAACCATGGAAAAGAAGAAATGCGCGCACGCGATTTATTTTATGCCATGTGGATTTCTGATTTGTTTATGAAACGTGTACAAGAAAATGGCGATTGGACACTTATGTGCCCTAACGAATGTCCAGGGTTACCAGAAGTGCATAGCGAAGAATTTGAAGCTTTATACCTTAAATATGAAGCAGAAGGAAAAGGTAGAAAAACAATAAAAGCTCGCGAACTTTGGGAGAAAATATTAGAATCGCAAATAGAAACAGGAACGCCATACATGCTGTATAAAGATGCAGCAAACCGTAAATCGAATCAGAAAAATTTAGGAACAATTCGTTCTTCAAATTTATGTACCGAAATTATGGAGTATACTTCGCCAGACGAAGTTGCAGTATGTAATTTAGCATCTATTGCTTTACCAATGTTTATTAAAAACGATACGTTCGACCATAAAGAACTATTTCGTATTACAAAGCGAGTAACCAAAAACTTAAACAAAGTAATAGATAGAAATTACTATCCAGTAATTGAAGCAGAAAACTCCAATTTTAGACATAGACCAATAGGTTTAGGCGTGCAAGGATTGGCAGATACATTTATTAAATTACGAATGCCTTTTACTAGCGATGCAGCAAAAAAGTTAAACCAAGAAATATTTGAAACACTGTATTATGCAGCAGTAACGGCAAGTATGGAAGAAGCCAAAAACGATGGACCATACAAAACCTATAAAGGCTCACCAATAAGCAATGGCGAATTTCAGCATAACCTTTGGAATATAAAAGACGAAGAATTAAGCGGTCGTTGGGATTGGGCTAAATTAAGAAAAGAGGTTAAAAAGAATGGCGTACGTAACTCATTATTGGTTGCACCAATGCCAACCGCTTCAACTTCACAAATTCTAGGTAACAACGAATGTTTCGAACCGTATACTTCAAATATTTATACACGTCGAGTACTATCTGGTGAGTTTATTGTAGTAAACAAACACCTATTAGAAGATTTAGTAGAATTAGGCTTGTGGAACGAAAGTTTGAAACAAGAAATAATGCGTGCCAATGGCTCGATACAAGCAGTAGATTGTATACCTCAAGACATAAAAGAATTGTACAAAACCGTTTGGGAATTAAGTATGAAAGACATTATCGATATGTCACGCCAACGTGGTTATTTTATAGATCAATCGCAGTCGCTTAATTTATTTATGGAAGGCGCAACAATGGCAAAATTAACATCGATGCACTTTTATGCTTGGAAAAGTGGCCTAAAAACAGGAATGTATTATTTACGTACCAAAAGTGCAGTAGATGCAATTAAGTTTACATTAGATAAGAAAAAGAAAGAAGAACCAGTAGCAGAAGTAACAGAGGTTGCAGAAACTATAGTAGTGCAACAAAAGCAAAAAGCAGCAAAAACTGCTGAAAAATTTGCCAAACAAACTACAGACGTAGAACCAATGTCTGCCGAAGAAATGAAAGCACTAATTGCACAAGCAAAAGAAGCAGAAGGAGACGACTGCTTAATGTGTGGTTCTTAAATAAAGGAGTTCATAAAAAAAAGCGGCTGTCTACAAGATATAGACAGCCGCTTTTTTATTGAATACAAATTTACTTATACTACTTTAATAATATAGGTGTTACGTTTTCCTTTATTAATAACAACATACTTGTTGTTAATTAAATCGTTTGTTGTAATAGAGTAATCCTCTTTAACTTTTGTTTTATTTACAGCAACAGCGTTTTCTTTTAAAGCTCTTCTAGCTTCTCCATTAGAAGCTAAAAAATTAGTTTTTGCAGCTAGAGCAGCAATCATATCGATACCAGTTTCTATTTCATTTCTAGATATTTCACATTGGGGTACACCTTCAAAAACATCTAAAAAAGTATTTTCGTCTAGTGTATTAATATCTTCTTTAAACGATTTGCTAAAAAGAATATTTGAAGCTTTTTCGGCGTTTTCAAAATCTGTTTTCGAATGCACCAAAGTGGTTACCTCTTTTGCTAATTCCTTTTGTAACAAACGTAAATGTGGCATTTCTTTATGCTCTGCAACTAAAGCTTCAATGGTTTTTTTGTCTAAAAAAGTAAAGATTTTAATATACTTTTCTGCATCGGCATCACTTGTATTTAACCAAAATTGATAAAATTTATAAACCGATGTTTTGTTAGCATCTAGCCAAATGTTTCCACCTTCACTTTTTCCAAATTTAGAACCATCTGCTTTGGTAATTAAAGGGCAAGTCATTGCATATGCTTTAGACTCTTCACCAACATACATACGGCGAACCAATTCGGTACCAGTGGTAATGTTTCCCCATTGGTCGCTTCCGCCCATTTGTAGTGTACAGTTATAGGTTTTATATAAGTGATAGAAATCGTAACCTTGAATTAATTGATAGGTAAATTCTGTAAAAGACATACCAACATTTCCTGTATCTCCAGACAAACGTTTCTTAACAGAATCTTTTGCCATCATGTAATTTACAGTAATGTGTTTACCTGTATCTCTAACAAAATCGATTAAAGAAATATCTTTCATCCAATCGTAATTGTTAACCAATTCAGCTTTATTTTCTGCGGTAGCATCAAAATCTAAAAAACGTTCTAAATTTTCTCTAACTCCAGCTATATTTTTAGCTAATGTTGCTTCATCAAGTAAATTTCTTTCTGCAGATTTTCCTGAAGGATCACCAACCATACCAGTTGCTCCACCAACTAAT
>JBMZDY010000138.1:0-5883 GCA_049614585.1 Oceanihabitans sp. | reverse complement strand
TTCTATTTCTATCGGTATTATCTAGTAATACATCTGGAATTTTACCAACAACGTTTAATTTTAAATCGGTTTTTTCTTCAGGGGATAATTTACCGTTTGTTACGTTTTCTAGTTCGTTTAAAACTCGTGTTAACTGCTCTCCTATAAACACCGAAATTATTGCTGGTGGCGCTTCGTTTGCACCTAAACGATGGTCGTTACTAGCAGATGCAATGGCTGCACGAAGTAACTCTTCATTATCATAAACCGCTTTAATTGTATTAATAAAAAAGGTTAAAAACTGTAAGTTGCTCATTGGTGTTTTTCCAGGGCCTAATAAGTTAACTCCTGTATTGGTACTTAAACTCCAGTTATTATGCTTACCAGAACCGTTTACACCTGCAAATGGTTTTTCATGAAATAATACTTTAAAATTATGGCGAGCAGCAATTTTATCCATCACATCCATTAAAAGGGAGTTGTGGTCTACTGCCAAGTTTGCTTCGTCGTAAACTGGTGCTAATTCAAATTGGTTTGGTGCAACCTCGTTATGTCTAGTTTTTACAGGAATACCTAGCAACATACATTCTGTTTCTAAGTCGCGCATGTATGCCATTGCACGATTTGGAATGGTACCAAAATAATGATCGTCTAACTGTTGCCCTTTTGCTGGCGAATGGCCTAACAA
This sequence comes from Oceanihabitans sp., assembly GCA_049614585.1. Lineage (GTDB taxonomy): Bacteria > Bacteroidota > Bacteroidia > Flavobacteriales > Flavobacteriaceae > Oceanihabitans. The sequence continues at coordinate 5,216 of JBMZDY010000138.1, read as the reverse complement.
GGTTCTACCTGTTAATACAATATCTGGACGCGAAGTAGCTAAAGAGCTATCTATTAAAAAGTATTCTTGCTCCCAACCTAGAGAAGCGTTTACTTTTTTTACATTTTTATCGAAATATTTACATACTGCTACAGCTGCATGATCTACTGCTTGAAGTGCACGTAATAAAGGGGTTTTATAATCTAACGCTTCACCTGTATAAGAAACAAATACTGTTGGTATACAAAGAGTAGTACCATAGATAAATGCTGGAGAAGTAGGATCCCAAGCAGTGTACCCACGAGCTTCAAAAGTATTACGAATACCTCCATTAGGAAAACTAGATGCATCTGGCTCTTGTTGTACTAACTGTCCGCCGCCAAATTTTTCAATAGCTCTACCGTTACCAATAGGTTCGAAAAACGCATCATGTTTTTCTGCAGTAGCTCCTGTTAACGGTTGAAACCAATGTGTATAATGTGTTGCGCCTTTAGAGATTGCCCATTCTTTCATTCCTGTAGAAATATGATCGGCAATTTTTCTGTCAATTTTAGTTCCATGTTCAATAGCATCCATCACACTTTTAAAAGCTTCCTTTGTTAAGTATTGTCGCATGGTATCTTCATTAAATACATTATCTCCGAAAATAGCAGAACGACGTTCTTTTTCTTCAATATGCACTGGCATACGATTAAATGTTTCTTTTACTGCGTGAAATCTTAAAGTTGACATTGTTTTTTTTGAATTAAATTATGTTAAACCTAAATTAATAGGGCAAATCTACAAAAAAAATAAACTTTCACGAAATGCACCCTGAAAATTTAGGGGTGTTTAATTAACAATTGTTAATTATCTATACAAACACCCTTCTAAAATTGAGATTTAAAAGCTAAGAAGATAAAAATACCATAAGCAGTAACAAGTATTAACCCCTTATACCTACTAATTTGCATTTGTTTTGGTATAAAAATTAAGGGAATTAAAACGGCAGAAAAAGCTAACATCCAAAATATATCGTTGTCTAATATTTGATTAGCAGTTACTGGAATTGGTTTTATTAGCGCAGTTAACCCTAAAACGGAACCTATATTAAAAATATTTGATCCTATTAAGTTTCCTAAAGACAATGCTTTTTCTTGTTTTGCTGCAGCAATAACAGAAGCTGCTAACTCTGGCACACTAGTACCAATTGCAATTACAGTTGCAGCAATTGCAGCATCGCTTACCCCTATTGCAATTGCAAGTTCTTTGGCGCCATCTACTAACCACGTGGAACCAAAATACAAAGCAGATGCACCAATAAGCAACCATATTATAATTTTAAAACTAGAAGCCGCTGTTAAATTATCGTCTACTTCATCTAGAAAAGCATCTTTTTTAGAAAGCTTTATTAATAAAATTAAAAATAAAATTAAACCAACAAATAAGATACCTCCTTCTTGGGCCGAAAGCACTTTATCGTTATATAAAAAATAATATAAAGCTAGCGAGAACGTAAGCATCGCTGGCCAATTTAATTTATAAAAAGATTTGTCTACAGCTATTGCTCCTAAAAGTGCAGTAATCCCTAACACCAATCCTATATTTGCAATATTAGAACCAATTACATTATTTATTGCTATTGCTGGAGAACCAGTTAGTGCAGCATTTAAACTAACTAATAATTCTGGTGCAGAGGTGGCAAAGGAAACCACTGTCATTCCTATTACCATTTTAGAAATATTGAATTTAAATGATATAGCTACCGAAGCACGAACTAAAAATTCACCTCCTATTACTAATAAAACAAAACCTAAAATTAATAATGCAATGCTCATGGATGTTTTTTTTGCGAATTTAGTATTTCATTTTAAATGAAAAGATATTCTTTATTGAATTATAATTTTTTTATTGGTTGTTTTACCTTCAGAAGTAATTTTAAAAATATACATGCCACTAGAAAGGTTTAATTTTAATGAAGAATTACCAACAATATTATAGGTTTGCACTTTTCTTCCTTCAATTGAATATACATTAACAATAGCTTCGTTAAAAATTCCATTTATATTAATTGTATTTGTTGTAGGATTAGGAAACACTTGTACTTTTAGTTCTTCCGTTTCTGGCACACTTAGTGGTTGATCCCAATTTTGACCAATATGTGTTCCCCAAATATATTCTATCAAGTCTGGTTGGTCTATAAATGGGTTCCTGTTAAATTGCCAAGTGTAAACAACATTATTTCTATTCATTTCATAATCGTCTGGCGGATCATTTCTATGCCATTCAAGAAGAGTAGCTAAATCACCAAGGGTTCCGTCGTTTATATCATCATCAGATGGATACCCGTTAACTATCTCAATTCCGTTATACCTAACAGCCATATAAAAAACACTTCTTGCAACATCCCCATAAAAACTACCTGCTGTAGTGGCCGGTCCATTATATCCACCTAAAGCTGGGTCTCCGTAATTTTTATTGCCTCTTGTGCTATTTTGTGGTCCATCTGCAGCTCTTAACGCATGCGCATCTGAATATCCATGACGAAGGGAATCTGCTGTTGTATTCCAAAATATATCTTTTCCGTCTGCAATATCATCTTCTTCTCTTGAATTGAATTCTCCACGAGATCTAGGAAATGTATGTTCTCTATTCCATTTTCCAGCACTACTACCAGTTATATGATTATCTAGTTTTGCTCTACCTTGTTCTGTATATAACAACCATACTTCATTGCTATGAAATGGATTTTGATCTGCTTCTTTTAAAATATCAATAACATCTGCATAAGATTGCGCTCTTACCACACCTTCTTCTGCAATTATATCTTGTAATGCTTGTCTTAACGCTGTATCTGCTAACTGATTTAGACTATCATAATATCCTGCAGGCATCGTACTTGTTACGTTTCCTATGCTAGGATTAAACTGCTCTTTTGGAGTTCCAAAATTTGCCATTGTAAAATCATTATCAATCGCTCTTAATTTTAAGAAATTGTTATTCGCAATATAAGGCCAATTTAAAGTAGAAAATTTCACAAGAGGCTCTTCATCTCCTTCGTCAAGCGTATCATCAATAATGTTTATTGTTGTTGTAACGGAATTGGTTCCGTTAAGAATTGTAACAGTTGTATTACCAGTGTAATCTGAAGTATTAAAACCTTCATTATTTAATGTAAAACTGAAACTTACATCTTCGGTTACATTATTTTCGGTAGAAAAAACAATATCAAAAGAATCGCCTTCGTTGTATTGCGAAGCATTTGTTGACATACTTATAGCTGTAAAAGCAACTCCTGTTCCATCGTTTACTGCTCTAGGTGTTGGTGTAGCTGCTACATACGAACCATCCAATAATCGTTGTATAGATTTAGGATTTGCATTAGTACCAGTATCTCGTATTTGCTCGATTGCTTCAAATCCTGGAGCGTCATTAAAAAAATCTAATAAATCTGTAATAGCAGTACCATTACTATATACTAAAACATCTATTAAATTAGTAAGTGTTGCGTCTGTTTGATCTGGGAAATCTGTTGCATCTGCTTGATAAATAGCAACTACATCTGGGCCGTTTTGTATTAAGTTTTGCGATATAACTTTTTGCGGAAAAGGGGTAACTAAATCACTACCAATTACAAACAAACCATTAATATCTGTAGTTAATCCGTCTAAATCTATTACAAAATAGCTTTTTCCTCCTGTACTACTTGTATTAGAACCATTATAAAAGACAATAACAAAACCATCTAAGCTGGTGTTTGGGTTTGCAGTTTTTAATTCTATAAACTCTTTATCGTCTGTACTTGGGGTATCACAATCTAATTCATTAATAACAACTTGGCTTATGCTCCATTGCGAAACCAATAAGCATACAAATAAAATAAAACTGTTTTTCATGCTTTTATTTTTTTTTACAAATGTACTAATGTAAAGAAGTAATTTTAGGTTATTTTCTTATTAGATATTAACAGCTAAATAAAATTTATTTTTTTCATAAAAAGATGAAAAAGGGAATATTGCGCCTTTTTTGTTTAAAAAACTCCTTGAATTTTCAATATACACAAAAAATAGCCCTTGAATTATTACACTATATAACCATACAGAATATTATAGTTCCAATTTAAAACATATTTCAAGACTTTAATGTTTCAATTTATAATACATATCATCTTTTTAGTATAATAAGAGAATTCAATTTCATTAATTTATTATAAAACTTTAGGTTTCTATTTTTCAAAAAATATATATTGAAAATTCAATTGAAAAAATTGACCTATTTATTAACCTATTAAAACTTAAAAACATGATTACATTAGCAAAAATTTTATTGAATATCTTATTTTAAAGAGTAGACTTTTTATAGTAAAACTTAGTTCTAGAATAAGTTTTACATAATGATAAATTTAATAAGGATTTGGCTGCGTGTTTAGAAAGTAATAATTTTACCCATTATAAATAATAGGTTTCCTTAGTATGAAAAAAAAATTATTTCAAATATTAGCAAAAGTTAACAAAGCTATATTACCTAGTTATACCAAACAAAGATTAGACTTAAGTAAAGCAACAAAATTACAAATGGCAATTTTTGGGTGGAAAGTATATGTAACTAAAAACGCATTAGATTAATATTGTATTGCTGCTTCAATTGGGTATTTACTTATTTTTTCTTTTCCATTTAAAAAACCAAGCTCCACAATAAAATTACACTGTACAATTTCTCCTCCTAGCTGTTCTACTAAATTACAAGCTGCTAGTGCTGTACCTCCAGTTGCAAGCACATCGTCGTGAATAAGGATTTTTTCTCCTGGTTTAATGGCATCTTGATGAATTTCTAACACATCGGTACCATATTCTAAATTAAAGGTTTCCTGTAATGTTTTATGCGGTAATTTTCCTTTTTTACGTAGTGGAATAAATCCTGCATTACATTTTTGGGCTAGTAAAGTACCAAAAAAGAACCCTCGCGATTCAATACCAATTACTTTATCTATTTGTTTTCCTTCTATTTTACTATATAAGGCCGATAAGCAGAGCGCTACAGCTTCTGGATTTAATAGTAATGGTGTAAGGTCTTTAAAGTCTATTCCTGGTTTAGGGAAGTCTTTTACGCTGCGAATATAGTTTTCTAAATTTTTCATTGCATTAAAATTAAATAAAATTTTGCAGATTCTTATAAAAAGAAATATATTTGCATCCACAAAATTGGCCTCGTGGCGCAACTGAATAGCGCACTTGATTACGGCTCAAGAGGTTATAGGT
>JBMZDY010000137.1:0-5902 GCA_049614585.1 Oceanihabitans sp. | reverse complement strand
CTCTTACCAGGATGAAAACCTGGCGTCCTAGCCGATAGACGAACGGGCCATTTTACTTTTTGAGATTGCAAATATAAATGTTCTTTATGTAACTTGCAATACTTTTTAAAATAACTTCAATGTCTCCATTGCGGATGCAAAAATACAACTATTTTTAAATGTCGCAATAGTTAAACAATATTTTTCTTAATTATTTTTAATTAATATGCTTTTGCAAACAATACTCTTTGTTTCGATGGGTTTCCTGTAAGAACACATTTGCCTTCTTCTAATTTAGAATCCATTGGTATACAGCGAATTGTTGCTTTGGTAAGCTCTTTAATCTTATCTTCGGTTTCTATTGTACCATCCCAATGTGCAGATATAAATCCACCTTTATTTTCTAATTCTTCTTTAAAAGCTTCAAAAGAATCTACTTTCGTAATATGAGAATCTCTATAATTTAATGCTTTGTTAAATAAATTCGATTGTATTTCGTCTAGTAAACCGGTAACCGTTTCTACTATATTATCCATAGCAACTACGTTTTTTGTTTTAGTATCTCTTCTTGCAAGTTCTACCGTTTGGTTTTCTAAATCTTTAGGTCCAATAGCAATACGTAATGGTACACCTTGTAATTCGTGTTGTGCAAATTTTGCGCCTGGACGATGCGTATCTCTATTATCGTACTTTACAGAAACGCCTTTTGCATTTAAGTTGGTTTTTATATCTGTTGCAATTTTGCTTACAGCTTCAAATTGCTCATCGTTTTTATATATAGGTACAATTACAACTTGATTTGGTGCTAAGCTAGGAGGTAATACTAAACCTTCGTCGTCGCTATGTGTCATTATTAAAGCTCCCATTAATCTTGTAGAAACGCCCCATGAAGTTGCCCAAACATAATCTTGTTTTCCTTCTTTAGAAGTAAATTTAACATCAAAAGCTTTTGCGAAATTCTGACCTAAAAAGTGCGAAGTACCTGCTTGAAGTGCTTTGCCGTCTTGCATTAATGCTTCTATACAATACGTCTCGTCTGCACCAGCAAACCTTTCACTTTCTGTTTTAACGCCTTTTACAACAGGAATTGCCATAAAGTTTTCTGCAAATTTTGCATAAACGTTATTCATTAATTCTGCTTCTTGTAAAGCTTCCTTTTTAGTAGCATGAGCTGTATGCCCTTCTTGCCATAAAAACTCTGCAGTACGTAAAAATAATCTGGTACGCATTTCCCAACGCACAACATTTGCCCATTGGTTTATTAATAAAGGTAGGTCTCTATAAGACTGTATCCAGCCTTTATAAGTATTCCAAATAATTGCTTCACTTGTAGGTCTTACCACTAGCTCTTCTTCGAGTTTTGCTTCTGGATCTACACGTAGTTTTCCTGGTTTGTCTGGATCGTTTTGAAGTCTATAGTGTGTAACTACGGCACACTCTTTAGCAAACCCTTCTGCGTTTTTTTCTTCTGCTTCAAATAAACTTTTTGGAACAAATAATGGAAAATATGCATTTTGGTGCCCTGTATCTTTAAACATTTTGTCTAATTCGGCTTGCATTTTTTCCCAAATTGCATAACCATATGGCTTTATTACCATACAACCACGTACAGCAGAATTCTCTGCTAAATCAGCCTTTACAACCAATTCGTTATACCATTTTGAATAATCTTCTGCTCTACTTGTAAGTTTTTTGCTCATATACAGGGTTTTGGCACAAATATTGTGACTATGTTAAAAAATGAAATAGTTCCGCAAAACTAACTATTTTTGTATTGTTCAACAATAAAATCTGAAGAGATATGAAATTTAAAAACTACTTTAAAACAAATTCAGCTTATTTAGCACTTATTTTAATGCTAATTATTTTTGCTTCTTGTAGCACATCGCAACATGTAGTAAATGATAATGATGGTATTTATGGCTCTTCTGATGAGGAAGTTGTTGCAGCAACTAAAGATAATTCGAAAGCATACTATAAAAATTATTTTAAAGATAAAGTATCCGAATACGAATACTTAAATGAAGAAGAAGAAGTTTTTACAGATGTTGAAGCTTACGAAGGTACTAATACCGAGCAAGAAAATACAGAAGTAGCATCTTATGCCGGTTGGGGAGAAGAAAATACAGATGTTACCATAAATGTATATAATGGATACAATTCTAACCTTTGGTGGTACAGACCATATTCGCATTATGGCTACAACTCTATGTGGCGTTTTGGTTGGGGATATTCTGGTTTTTATAGCACTTTATGGGGTAACCCTTATTATGATGGATATTATGGTTATGGCTATAATAGATATAGATCGACATATTGGAATAATCACTATGGATATAATAACTATTATTGGTATAATGGTAATGGTTACTACGGAAGCAATGGAGTTGCTTACCACGATTCTAGACGAGGAAGAAGTTTAAATAGATATAATTCTTTAGGCAGAAGAAATAATGCAATAAGTAGAAATTCTATTAGACCTAGAGTTAGCACAAAGTCTAGACCTAGAGTAAATACAAACACAAAGCCAAAACCTAGAGTTAAAACTAGTACAAAACCAAGACCAAGAGTAAATACAAAGCCAAAACCTAGAGTTAACAATAGTACTAAGCCAAGACCAAGAAATAATACAACAACAAAACCAAGGTCTAATCCAAGAAATCAGTACACTAAACCAAGAACAAGTACACCAAGACCAAGAGTACAATCTAGTTCACCAAGACCAAGAGTGTCTACTCCTAGATCTGGTGGTTCAAGAAGAAGAGGGTAAAATTTAAATTACACTATATTTAAACGAGCTAAGCTAAAACAAAAGGTTAGCTCGTTGTTTATTTTATTATATATTTATTGTGAAAAAAAAATCGATTATTATGAAAAAGAAAATATTAGCATGTATAAGCATTTTGTTTGTAACCGTTTTATGTGCACAAAATATAACAGATGCTTTGCGTTATAGTAACGATGAAATACATGGTACTGCTCGTTTTAGAGCATTAAGTGGCGCTTTTGGAGCCTTAGGTGGCGACATGAGTTCGGTAAGTATTAATCCAGCAGGTTCGTCGGTTTTTAATACTAGTCATTTTACAATTTCTTTATCTAATTTAAACGCTATTACCGAAACCAACTATTTTAACGGATCGGAGAAAGATGCAGATGCTATTGTAGATTTAAACCAAGCAGGAGCAGCTTTTGTATTTAATAATAAAAGAGAAGGAACCCAATGGAAAAAATTTACAATTGGGGTGGCTTACGATAAAATTAATGATTATGAAAAAGAATGGTTTGTTAGTGGTGTAAATACCAATTCTAGTGCTTCTTTAAATAATTCGGTAGCAGCGTATTTTCTAGAATACGCAAATGGATTGCGACTAGACGAAATTTCGCGTTTCGATGGGGAAACCTATGCACAAGCATACGAAGACATAGGAAACTCTTTTGGGCACGCTAACCAACAAGCATTTTTAGGTTACGAATCGTATATATTAGAACCACTAGATAATACCGATAATGCAAATACAGTGTATAATGCAAATATAGGTGCAGGAAGTTTTAATCACGAATACGATTATAAAGCAACAGGATTTAATGGGAAGTTTACTATGAATGCTTCTACACAATTTGGAGATAATTTATTTCTAGGTTTAAACCTTAATACACATTTTATTAATTACGAAAGATATACGTACCTGTTTGAAAGTAATAACAATACTGGTTCTATAATAAATGAAATAGGATTTGAAAACCGCTTAAAAACTACAGGAACTGGTTTTTCTGCACAATTGGGAGCGATATGGAAATTAAACGAACAACTGCGTTTAGGTTTTACTTATAATACGCCAACATGGTTCTCTATAGAAGATGAAACCGAGCAGTATTTAGGAACTACAAGCTATAGTCAGCCAATATATAATACAGATATAGACCCAAGAGTTTTAAATGTATTTCCAGATTATAAATTAAAAACTCCCGGAAAACTAATGGGAAGCATTGCTTATGTATTTGGCAATAATGGCTTAATAAGTTTCGATTATGCGCTTAAAGATTATAGTAACACGAAATTTAAACCTACATCTGATGCTTATTTTTCGAATCAGAATAAAAATATAAGTAATAATTTAACAACTGCTTCTACTTATAAAGTTGGTGGTGAATATAGAATTAAACAATGGAGTATTCGTGGCGGTTACCGTTTTGAAGAAAGTCCGTATAAAAACGGAAAAACTATTGGTGATTTAACTGGTTACTCTATGGGATTAGGCTATAATTTAGGGAAATTAAAACTAGATTTAACTTTCGATACTGCACAGCAAAAATCGCAGCAAGCTTTTTACGATGTAGGTTTTGTAGATACTGTAAATGTAAATACAAAGCAATATAATATTACTACTTCGGTAAGTTTTAACTTATAAATATAGTATGTGAATTTATAAATAAGTATTCTGCTTATTTAAAAAAGGAATCTACAAATTCAAATTTGTTAAATACTTGTAAGTCTTCTATACCTTCGCCAACACCAATGTATTTAACTGGTATTTTAAATTGGTCGCTAATACCAATTACAACGCCTCCTTTTGCAGTACCATCTAGTTTGGTAACTGCAAGACTTGTTACTTCGGTTGCTGCTGTAAATTGTTTTGCTTGTTCAAAAGCATTTTGACCTGTAGAACCATCTAATACTAAAAGTACATCGTGAGGTGCATTATCTAATACTTTTTGCATAACGCGCTTTACTTTAGTAAGCTCGTTCATTAAGTTTATTTTGTTATGAAGTCTTCCTGCAGTATCTATAATTATTACATCGGCATTTTGGGTTACTCCAGATTGTAAAGCATCGAACGCTACAGATGCTGGATCGCTTCCCATTTCTTGTCTTACCATTGGTACATCTACTCGGTCTGCCCATACTTGTAGTTGGTCTATTGCAGCTGCTCTAAAGGTATCTGCTGCTCCTAATACTACATTTAAGCCTTGTTTTTTAAATTGGTATGCTAGTTTACCTATGGTTGTTGTTTTGCCAACACCATTTACGCCAACGACCATAAGTACATATGGTGTTTTGTTTCCGTTTTCTTGTTTTGGTAGTTCTGGTATTTTGTATTCGGTTTCTTCGCCTGTATTTGTTTCGCTTAATAATCCTGCTATTTCTTCGCGTAGTATTTTATTAAGCTCGTCGGTGCCTAAGTATTTATCTTTTGCAACACGTGCTTCTATACGTGTTATTACTTTTAAGGTAGTATTTACGCCAACATCGCTAGATACTAATATTTCTTCTAAGTCGTCTAATACGGCGTCGTCTACTTTAGATTTACCTGCTACTGCTTTACTTAGTTTTCCAAGAAAATTACTGCTAGATTTTTCTAAGCCTTTGTCTAGTGTTTCTTTTTTGTCGGAAGAAAATATTTTTTTAAAAAAACTCATCTTTGTTTTATTGTTTTGTACTACTGTTTTTGGTTTACAGCATTACTGCGTTAGGGATTGTAGCGACATCCTTTTTACTTTTTTTGTAAAAAGATATAGCGAAAAGCGCGACCTTTAGGTAACGCCAAAATATTATATACAATAGTCACGCCCTTTTTGCTTAGCTGAAAAATTGTCATTAATAAATGGAAATGTAAATATATAACAAAAGCAGCTACCTAAAAAGATAGCTGCTTTATATATAATATTTTCAAGAATTTATTTTTGCTTGCTAAACCAATCTTTAACTTGGTCTGGAGCCATAATAGATTCTACAAACATGTAAGCTCCTGTTTTTGGAGACTTTACCATTTTAATTGCTTTTGATAATCTTTTTGATCCTGTTTGTAAGGATGCTACCGACTTTTTTGCCATGACGTATTGCTTTTATAAGGTTTATAAAAACCTTTAATTATTTAATTTCTTTGTGAACAGTCATTTTCTTTAAGATAGGATTGAATTTTTT
>JBMZDY010000136.1:0-5903 GCA_049614585.1 Oceanihabitans sp. | reverse complement strand
TTTTTTTAAATAATAAAGCAGAAGGCAATTCAAAATATGCAATAGGCTTTGGTGTACCTATTTTTAATTCCAGTAATTTATTAGCATAAGTAAAAGAACGCTCTGCCTTACTTTTTCTAAAATATTTATATACAACTTGGTTTATAACATTAGGAACACGAAACGATTTAACGTTTATTGTTAAATTATTTAAAGAGAATAATTTTAGCGAATTCCTTTTTTGATTGCCATAATCGTCTCCTTTTGTATCAAAGTTTATTATATAATCTTTTAAAACGGTTTCGAATTCTAGAAAATTACTTTTAATTTCGTATTTCATATCGCAAAATTACAATTAGTTTTACGGATTCTATTCGAATCAATTAATAAAATGAGATTCCTTAAAAAAAATAAAATAGCAATAGTATTTTAATTCAGTATGCACAAAGAAATTAAAAACACAGTTGAAATTCTAAGAAATGGCGGAATAATATTATATCCTACAGATACCGTTTGGGGAATTGGCTGCGATGCAACCAATGCAGATGCCGTTTCAAAAATTTATCAATTAAAAAAACGTATAGAAACGAAGGCTATGATATGTTTAGTTGCAGACGATAGAATGCTAAAAAAATACATAAAAACCGTTCCAGATGCCGCAAATAGCTTGTTTAATATTACCGAAAACCCGCTTACTATAATTTACGATAACGCACAAAACCTTGCAACTAACTTAGTTGCCGAAGACCAAACAATTGCAATTCGAATTCCAGACGATGAATTTTGCTACCAATTATGTAGAAAACTAAATGGAGCAATTGTATCTACATCTGCAAATATTAGTGGTAAGCCTACTCCAAAATCCTTTAAAGAAATAAGTAAAGACATTTTAAAAGGTGTGGACTATGTTGTAAATTTGCAGCACGAAAAAAAAACAAGCAAACCATCGTCTATTATTAAATTAAGTAGTAACGGACAGGTAAAAGTTATTCGTAAATAAAAGTATAATTTTATAAAACACATATTTACTAGAAAAGCACTTTTAGAAACTATTGTGACGAATAAAAATATGAACTACAAAAACGCATTACAGAATAAAATATTTAAAATAATATCCAAATCTGCCAAAGAACTAGAACTAGAAAGCTATGTGATTGGTGGTTTTGTTCGCGATTATATTTTAAAACGTGGTACTGCAAAAGATATCGATATTGTTGCAATAGGAAGTGGTATTTCTCTAGCAAAACAAGTCGCAAAAAACTTACCAAATAAACCAAAAGTTCAAGTATTTAAAACCTATGGTACAGCAATGCTTCGTTACGAAGATATTGAAGTAGAATTTGTAGGAGCAAGAAAAGAATCGTACCAAGAAAATAGCAGGAATCCAATTGTAGAAAATGGTTCTTTACAAGACGACCAAAACCGAAGAGATTTTACAATAAATGCACTAGCATTAAATTTAAGAGAAGAAAATTTTGGTAACCTGCTAGACCCTTTTCAAGGCATTCAAGATTTAAATAATAAAATAATAAAAACGCCTTTAAATCCAGATATTACTTATAGCGACGACCCATTACGAATGCTACGTGCTATTCGCTTTGCAACACAGTTAAACTTTATTATTGAAGAAAAATCGCTAGAAGCAATTACTAGAAATAGCGATAGAATAAAAATAATTACCAAAGAACGTATTGTTGTAGAACTTAATAAAATATTAGAAGCAGCGAAACCATCTATAGGTTTTTTATTACTGGAAAAAACAGGGCTTTTAAAACATATTATACCAGAATTAATTGCCCTAAAAGGAATTGATGAAGTAGACGGACAAAAGCATAAAGACAATTTTTACCACACACTAGAAGTAGTAGATAATATTGCAAAAAACACAAACAACCTGTGGTTACGTTGGGCGGCATTACTACACGATATTGGTAAAGCGCCTACCAAAAGGTTTAGTAAAAAAGTAGGTTGGACTTTTCACTCTCATGAATTTGAAGGCTCTAAAATGGTCTACCATTTATTTAAAAGATTAAAAATGCCATTAAACGACAAAATGAAATTTGTACAAAAAATGGTATTCATGAGCTCTAGACCTATTGTATTAGCACAAGATGTTACAGACTCTGCAGTACGACGATTGGTTTTTGATGCTGGCGAATATGTAGACGATTTAATGACGCTTTGCGAAGCAGATATTACCACCAAAAACCCAAATAAATTTAAAAAATACCACAACAATTTTAAAATAGTACGCGATAAAATTGTGGAAGTAGAAGAGCGAGATCATGTTCGTAATTTTCAACCTCCAATTTCTGGTGAAGAAATAATGAAAACCTTCAACTTAAAACCTTCAAAAGAAATAGGTATTATAAAAGAAGCAATAAAAGAAGCCATTCTTGAAGGAATTATTCCTAATGAATACCAAGCAGCTCAACAATTAATGCTTTCTGAAGGTTTACGCTTAGGATTAAAACCAAATAATTAATCATGCTTTCTATTGTAAAAACCAACTCTAAAAACAACGACTTTAAGCATTTGGTAAAACATCTAGATGCGTATTTAAAAGTTACAGATGGCGAAGAGCACGATTTTTACAACCAATTTAACCATATAGACGTATTACAACACACAATAGTTGCGTACAAAAACAAGATTCCTGTAAGCTGTGGTGCTTTTAAAAAAATTAATGCAGACAGTGTAGAAATAAAACGAATGTTTACGCAAAAAGAAGCTAGAAAATTTGGAATTGCATCTCAAGTACTAGTAGCATTAGAAAATTGGGCGAAAGAATTAGGCTATAAAAATTGTATACTAGAAACCGGAATACGGCAAAAAGAAGCAGTACAATTTTACAAGAAAAACAACTATAAAATAATACCAAACTATGGGCCATATATAAATATGGAAAATAGCATTTGTTTTAAAAAGGAGATATAAAATTAGTATAGCAATATACACCTCGAGCGCTGTCGAGAGAAATTAAAAATATAAATAGGTTTCGACTACGCTCGGCCAGAAAAGAACATGAAAAAAGACAACAAAAAAGTAATCTATTGGTTATTAACTGGATGTGTTTTAATTTTTATTATGGTTGTAGTAGGCGGTATCACTAGGCTTACACATTCTGGTTTATCTATTTCAAACTATAAGTTAATTTCTGGAACAATACCTCCAATGAATGAGGTAGAATGGCAAACTGCATTTAATTTATATAAACAATACCCAGAATACCAAAAGCTTAACAACCATTTTACTCTGCAAGATTTTAAAGATATCTATTTTTGGGAATGGTTACATCGTGTTATTGGCAGGTTTATAGGCTTAGTATTTTTCTTGCCTTTTGTATACTTTTTAGTAACCAAACAACTTAGTAAACCAACCATAAAAAAATCGATATTACTTTTATGTCTTGGCGGTTTTCAAGGGTTTTTAGGTTGGTATATGGTAAAAAGTGGTTTAGTAGATAACCCAGATGTTAGTCATTATAGGCTCTCGGCACATTTAACTACTGCCTTTATAACATTTGCTTATACTTTTTGGGTTGCATTAGATTTAATGTTTCCTAGCAAAAAAGAAATTAATAAAAGTTTTAAAAAATTAGTACAATTTGGTCTTGCTATTTTAGTAATTCAAATTGTTTATGGCGCATTTGTAGCAGGATTAGATGCTGGCTTTATACACAACCATTGGCCAATGATGAGCGAAGGTAAATTTATGCACGAAACGGTATATTTAGAACAAAATCCAATCTATAAAAACTTTATTGAAGGCAAAAGTGGTGTGCAATTTATACATAGAATATTAGCCTATATAGTAGTATTGATGGTATTTTTAATATGGAAAAAATCTAGAAAAATACAACGCACAAACTATCAAAACAATGCTATACAAGCACTTATAGTTTTGGTTAGTCTTCAATTTTTACTTGGTGTTTTTACTATTGTTTTACAAGTTCCTGTTTGGTTAGGTGTAGCGCATCAAATTGGTGCATTTTTCTTACTAAGTGCCATGACATTTACACTACATCGTTTCAGTAAATAATAGAAAAAAGGTATCTTTGCAAAATAATTTTTCACCATGATTTACAGATTTAGAGTAATACTAGATAACGATACAGAAGAAGATATTTTTCGCGATATAGAAATTAGAGAAACCGATACGCTAGAAGACTTACATAATACCATAACCCAATCTTTTGGGTTTAACGGTTTAGAAATGGCTTCGTTTTATATAAGTAACGACATTTGGGAACAAGGTGAAGAAATATCGATGTTCGATGTTAGCGAAGGAAACCAATCTATTCGTTTAATGAACGAAACTATACTTAACGACGTAGTTCACGAAGTGCAAACCAAACTAATTTATGTTTACGACTTTTTAAGCATGTGGACTTTTTATGTTGAACTTGCAGAAATTGTTGACGAAGCAGAAGGGACCGACTACCCAAATTTAATGTTTGTACATGGACAGATACCAGACGAAGCTCCTGTAAAAAACTTTGAAAGTGACGATTTAGATGAATTTGATGAGTTTGATGATGGTTACGATGTAGACGATTACGACAACCTAGACTTTGAAGAAAACTGGAATTAATTTCTTTTGCTACTTTTTTTAGCCAATTGTTATGCATGCTAATTATACTTTATTTGCATAGTATGTAACAATTTTTCGCTTCCATCGTCTTACATATAACTAACCAATCGATATTACTTTGGAAGCAATATTATCTATAAATAACCTTACTAAAAAATTTGGTTATCTCACAGCAGTAAAAAACCTTTCGTTTACTATAAACAAAGGAAACGTATACGGAATTCTTGGACCAAATGGAAGTGGTAAATCTACTACTTTGGGCATAGTATTAAACGTTGTTAACCAAACTCAAGGAGATTTTAAATGGTTTGATGGAACGATATCTACACACGATGCATTAAAAAAAGTAGGCGCAATTATTGAACGCCCTAATTTTTATCCGTACATGACAGCCGCGCAAAACTTAAAATTAGTTTGTAAAATTAAAGGTGTTGCTTATAGCAAAATTGAAGAAAAACTAGAAGTAGTTGGTTTAGTAGACAGAAAAGACCATAAGTTTAAAACCTATTCTTTAGGTATGAAACAGCGTTTGGCAATAGCATCTGCATTACTAAACGATCCAGAAATATTAATACTAGACGAACCTACAAATGGGCTTGATCCGCAAGGAATCCATCAAATAAGGCAAATAATAAAAGATATTGCTGCAAATGGTACAACCATCCTTTTAGCTTCGCATTTATTAGACGAAGTAGAAAAAGTGTGCTCGCATGTTGTAGTATTGCGTAAAGGCGAAAAACTGTATGCAGGCCGTGTAGACGAGATGATTTCTAGTCATGGTTTTTTTGAATTAGAATGCGATAATCCAGATGCATTAATTAAAATTTTAGAAAATAACGCTGCTTTTGGTTCTATAAAAATTGTAGACCAAACAGTTACTGCTTTTTTAAACGAACCAATGCAATCGTCAGACTTAAACCAATTATTATTTAATAAAGGAATAACGCTTTCGCACCTTGTACAACGTAAAGAAAGTCTAGAAGAACAATTTCTTCAGCTTACCGATAACAATTAATTCATTTATTAATATCGAATTTATTTTTTGATAAAAAAACCAACCAAATGTTACGACTATTAAATCTTGAATTACAAAAACTACTGCTTAACCGAGTAAGTAAAATACTTATTTTTGTTTCTTTTATTTTACCTTTTACAGTTCTTATTCTTTCGTCTATAAAAATTAATTTCTTTGGTTTTTTTACACTAGAATTAGGGGAATTAGGCATTTTTAACTTTCCTATTATTTGGCATATTACTACCTTTTTTGCATCGCAATTTAAATTCTTTTTTGCCATTGTTGTGGTAAGCATGATAGGAAACGAATACAGTAA
>JBMZDY010000135.1:0-5923 GCA_049614585.1 Oceanihabitans sp. | reverse complement strand
AGACATTGCCCAAAAACCATCTTTTAAATAATCGTTTTCTAATGAAGAATGCGATTGTATTTGCCCAAAACCACAATGGTGATTGGTTAATATTAATCCTTGGTCGCTAATTACTTCGCTAGTACAGCCACCATTAAAATGACCAATAGCGTCTTTTAAACTAGAGTTGTTAACATCGTAAATATCTTGAGCAGTAAGTTTACTACCAAGATTTGTCATTTCGGTTTCGTTCATGCCTTCTAATAGCGAAGGAATCCACATACCACCTTGTTGCGCCGAAATATTCAGCGTTATAAAAAGTAATAAGAATTTAAAAAATTTCATATGTTTTGTTTTTTTGAATGCTTTCAAAGATAAAAAATGAAGAGCTAAAAGTTGTTAAAATTATTTAAATAATATCTGCAATTATTGATTTATTAATTTTAATTACTAAGAACTGATTATATTTACAAGATGCAGCATACTTCTAAACTTCCAAACGTTGGTACAACTATTTTCTCGGTTATGAGTGCTTTAGCAAATAAGCACCATGCCATTAATTTATCGCAAGGCTTTCCAAATTTTACTAGTGACCAAAAGTTGAAAGATTTTGTTACTAAAGCTATGAATTCTGGCTTCAATCAATATGCACCTATGCCAGGAAATTTAGAGTTAACAAAAGCAATTGCTAAAAAATTCGATTTGTTGTACCAATCTAGTTACCATCCAGAGTCGGAAATTACAATTACAGCAGGAGCTACACAGGCTATTTTTACTATAATTACAGCTTTTGTAAAAAAGGAAGATGAAGTAATTATTTTTAAACCTGCTTACGATTGTTACGAACCAGCAATTACTTTACAAGGCGCAAAAACCATTTCAATACAGTTAGAAGCACCTACTTATACAATAGATTGGAATGCCGTAAAAGCAAAAGTTAATAGTAATACTAAAATGATTATTATTAATACACCACAAAATCCTAGTGGAACAATTTTTATAGAAGCTGATATGTTACAGCTTCAAGAGCTAACACGAAATACAAATATTATTGTGTTAAGCGACGAAGTTTACGAACACATTATTTTTGATGGAAATAAACATCAAAGTGCTTGCTTGTTTCCCGATTTAAAAACTAGAAGTTTTATAACCGCTTCGTTTGGAAAAACGTTTCATAATACAGGCTGGAAAATGGGCTACTGTTGTGCACCAAAAGAAATGATGTTAGAATTTAGAAAAGTGCATCAGTTTAATGTGTTTTCGGTAAACCATCCTATGCAAAAAGGCTTAGCAGATTATTTGCAAGAACCAGATCATTATTTAGAACTATCTTCGTTTTATCAAGATAAAAGAGATTTGTTTTTAAGCCTCATAAAAGATTCTAGATTTACTTTTAAACCAGCAAAAGGAACCTATTTTCAAGTTTTGGGTTTTTCAGAAATTACACAAGAAAACGATGTCGCTTTTGCGAAACGACTTACCATAGAATCTGGAATAGCTTCCATACCATTATCGGTGTTTAACGATAACAATAAAGACGATAAAGTTTTGCGGTTTTGTTTTGCAAAAACAGAAGCAACTTTAAAACAAGCTGCCGAAATATTAAATAAGATTTAAAATGAAAACAAACATACTTAATATAGCAATCATACAAGCGAATCTAGTTTGGGAAAATCCAAAACAGAATAGAATAAATTTTTCTACAAAAATAGATGCTATAGCAGATTCTGTAGACCTTGTTATTCTTCCAGAAATGTTTACTTCTGGTTTTACCATGAACGCTAATTCTCTAGCCGAAACCATGCAAGGAGAAACAGTTTGTTGGATGCAAGAAATTGCAATAAAAAGAGGCTTTGCAATTGTAGGAAGCCTAATAATAGAAGAAGATAAAAAGTATTATAACAGGTTTGTATTTGTACACCCAAACGGCGAAATAGAATTTTACAATAAACGCCATACATTTACTTTAGCAGGAGAAGATAAAGTTTACACAGCAGGAACCAAAAAAGTAATAATAAACTATAAAGGCTGGAAAATTTGTCCTTTAGTTTGTTACGATTTACGTTTTCCGGTTTGGGCAAGAAATACTGAGAATTACGATTTGTTGTTGTATGTTGCTAATTGGCCAAAAACCCGAATTGCTGCTTGGGATGCTTTATTAAAAGCACGCGCAATAGAAAACATGAGCTATTGTATTGGTGTAAATAGAGTGGGTCTAGATGCAAATAATTATGAATATCCTGGAAGCTCTGCTGTATATGATGTGCTGGGTGAAAAAAAATCGGATATAAATTTAAATACCGAAGCAATAGCAATAATTAAGCTAGATTTAAGCCACATACAAAAGCACAGAGAAAAATTACGCTTTTTAAATGATCGAGATGTATTTAGTCTAAAAGGGTAAAAGTAATAATAGGATCCCAATTAGCACGAACATTTAAAATATCTTCTTTGTCTTCGTAATGGCTAATACGTTCTGGTTGTTGTTTTTTTAGAAAGTTTCCAGAATCGTATTTTTTGTTTTTATTGCTATCGTATATTACCCGTAAAAAATATTTTTTAGGTTTTAATTTATTGAAATCTAAAGCTTCTGGTTTGGTACTATATAATTCTTCTTGTACTTCTCCTTTTTCGTTAGTAAGCTGTACAATAACTGGGTAGATTGCATTTTTAAGTAGTACTCGTACATTACCATAATCTGCATACGTTTTGGTAGCTAATCTATAATTTAAGGTATCGTTTTTATTTCCAAAAAAGTCGGTAAATGCTTCTGGTAATGCTTGTATATAATATTTGTTGCCTTCTGTTTTATTAAAATTAAAAGAATAACTATTGTGCAAAGTGTCTAGTACAGTAGTATAAGCAACTTTAGCAGAGTCTTTGTCTAGTATAGTAAGCTTCTTTTCGTTAAAATTAGAAAATGGCGTTAAACCATTTATTTTAAATGTGTCGTTAAAATGAAGTGTGCCTTTAGGCGATGCATCTATAAATAAAGAGTCTCTAGTTTGTTCACTAATTTTAACCGTAAAATCTTTGGAGTATTGTCCGTTTTTTACGTTAAAGTTTAACGAATCGGTGTCTGCAAACCTTGGCTTGTACCAGTAATTTAACGAATCGGTAACAGGATCTTTTGTAACTACAGCTTTAAAGTTACTAGGTGTATTAGAAGTAATTTTAATTTTTGCATTTTTATAATCTCCTTCAAAACCAAAAGCAATTTTCTCACCTGCTACTAATCGAGGTCTTATTATATTAAAATCTATTTCTTCTTTAAATAATGAAATATTAAATGCTTCGGTAGTTGGTACTTCTATATGTTTTTTATAGAAACCAATTTTGTCGGTTTTTTGTTGGTATTTATTATCTTGGTTAGCATCTTTTAAAGCAACCAAAAGGTATTTTCCAGCTTTAATATTATTAATAGAAAATTGTGTGGTACTATCTAGTGTATTAGTTACATATTTAGGTAATTTATTATACACTATAGAATCGTTAAACGTGGAATCTACTTCGTATAAACGTACCGAAATAAAATCTTCGGTTTTACGTAATGCAGCATCTTTTATTTCTCCTGTTATCGATAAAGAGTCTAAGAAATTACCAGTAGAAAACACGTAGTTATAGTAAGAATATGGGTTTTCTTCATTGTTATCTACTATGCTATTTCCAAAATTAAAAGCATAGGTTGTATTCTCTTGTAAGGTATCGTGTATTTTTATAGTTATATACTTGCTAGCACTTCCTAAAGGAGTAATTTCTGGAGCAGGATCCATTGGAGGGGAGATAATAAGTTGCTTTCTTACATTCTTAATTTTAATATACTCGTTAAAGTAAATTTTTATTTCTTTATTGGTAAAGTTGGTACTAAAATTTTCTGGAGTAGATTTAACAATTTTTGGAGCCGTAACATCTTTTGGCCCTCCGCTAGGACGACCACGATTAGCGCAACCATTAAGTGTTAAACCAATTGTTATAATAAAAATAGCCTTCGCAAGTTTTTTAAGCATTTTATTCCAGTTTCCTGCAAATTAACAACATATTTATTATAAACAAAACCTAGGTTAAGCTATTGCCATTGTTGCAATGCTAATTTTAACATTTTTAGCTTTGGTTAACACATTTGCACAGGCTTCTAGTGTTGCTCCTGTAGTAATTATATCGTCTACTAATAATATGTGTTTATTATTTATTTTTTCGGGATTGCGTAACGCAAAAAGTTCTTTTTTAGACTGCCAGCGTGCAAATCGTTTTTTGGTTACTTGCGAGGTGGTATTGGTTATTTTTATTAAAACATTATCTATATAATCTACTTGCAAAGCTTTTGCTATTTCTATGCCAAATTTAGCAACTTGGTTGTAGCCACGTTTTTTAAGCTTTTTTTTATGTAAAGGCACAGGGATTACAGCGTCAATATTTTTATAATTAGCAAGACTTGCAAGCTCGTTTCCTAACCACTGACCAAGAAAAACACCTATATCTTCATGCCCTTTATATTTTAATTTATGAAGTAGTTCTTGAATTACTCCCTTTTTTTCAAATCGTAATAAAGCAGTTGCTTGTTCTACCTTTATTCTACCATAAAATACTTTTTCTACAAAATTACTTTGGTTAAAATGAAAATTTGTAACTGGTAAATTATGCCTGCAATTTGTGCATAATGAAGCTTCATTATCTAGTAAATGTGAATTACAGGTATAACACACTTTTGGAAAAAATAAATCTATAACTGGCTGAAACATAGTAATAAACTTACAATATTTATTGTAATTACCGCCTAAGAAATTGCTTTAACAATTATTTTGAGGTGTTCGTCGAATAAAATTAATTAAGCTAATGTTTATGTATAATTTTGTAGCACCTTATTTTTATTAAATGTCAATTAAGTCCAAACATATCCATTACATTGTAATTATTGGAATTCTAGCAATTGCAGTAGGAGTTTTGTTGAGTTATAATTTGTATAGTCATAAAAACTATAAAAGCAAAAACGCTTTTTTAGAGCAAGAAATAAAATTGGCTCAAAATGAATTGTTTGAAATCATGGAGCTTTACGATACGGTTTCGGGAGAAAAAGAAGCAATAAACAAGCAACTTGAACAATCGAAATCTGCAATAGATTTTGTATTGGATTCGGTTAGAAATGCAACAACAAGCTTACCATTATTAGATGCTTATAAAGTTAAAGTAAATCGTTTAGAAAAAGAACGAGAAACCAAAGAGCATACTCTAGATTCTTTACAAAAGCAAATTCAGTTTTTAACTAGTAAAAACTCTAAGTTAAACGATGTAGTTCGCGATGTTACAACCTTAAAAGCAAAAAAAATACGCGTTTCTTCTTTAGGAATTAATAGTAATCATTCTGTTTATAAAACCAAAAAAGTAAATAAAGTAAACCATATAGAGGTCTGTGCAATTTTAATGGCGAATACATTTGTTAAAAAAGGAAACAAAAATATATATGTTCAAATACTGGATGTTAATAACAATGTAATTTCTAGTAGAGGCACATTAAAACAAAATGGAAAAGCACTAGAATATAGTGGAAAAACATTAATAAACAACACCAACAGAAACCTTAATGCTTGTTTAAAAATAAGTGTAAATAAAAAAGAAAAATTAAAAGCAGGCAACTATCTTATAAAAGTTTTTCAAGATACTTTTCTGTTAGGAACTTCTACATTAACGCTAAACTAAAAATAACCCAATAAATATTTTAAAAACCGTTCCCATAGTTTGGAGCGGTTTTATATTTTTGCACCTATGGCAAATCAAGACGATCAATTTAAAAAAGTTATTTCGCATGCAAAAGAATACGGTTATGTATTTCAAAGCAGTGAAATTTACGACGGTTTAAGCGCGGTATACGATTACGCGCAAAACGGAGCAGAATTAAAAAAGAATATTCGCGATTATTGGTGGAAAGCCATGGTACAAATGCACGATA
>JBMZDY010000134.1:0-5959 GCA_049614585.1 Oceanihabitans sp. | reverse complement strand
TTTTTACAGTTGGTTCTGTTGCTGCGCAAAAAATTAATTGGGTAACTCTGGACGAAGCTTTAGAACTTCAAAAGAAAAAGCCTAAAAAAATTATGATAGACATGTACACAAAATGGTGTGGCCCATGTAAAATGCTAGATAGAAACACTTTTCAAAATAAAGATGTTGCAAACTATGTGAACGAAAATTTCTACGCTGTAAAGTTTAATGCAGAAGGGAATGATGTTGTTCATTACAAAGGGAAAAAATATAGCAACCCAAGTTACGATCCTGCAAAAGCAAATCGTCGTAATAGTCCGCATGAATTATCTAGATTTTTTAGTGTAACTGCATACCCAACAATTGTATATTTAGATGAAAAAGGAGAATTAATCGCTCCTATAAAAGGGTACCAAGCACCAACACAAATTGAATTGTATTTAAAAATGTTTGCAAACGACGATTATAAAGACTTACAAACGCAAGATCTTTTTAATGCTTATTATTTAGCTTTTAAACCAGAATTTAAAGGTTAAAATATATAATTTAGAGCAGACTAAAAATCTATTCAAATAATACAAAAGCTCCTTTTTTTCCAGTTGGATAAAAAGGGAGCTTTTGTTTTTTACACGTATTTTCCCATCGGGATATATAAGATTTATAATTGCTCCCGTCTGCTATTACCATTTGGGGTTTTAATGTATTTAACATTCGGTCTAGATTTACCCTTGGAGAATTACTTAATAAAACAATATCTGGTTTTATACTTTTAATTGGGTAAACCCCTAAACTATCTATTACTAATATTTTTTTATTCTTATAGAAAAACAGACTTGTTAAAGAATCTTCTTGTATGGTTTTAATATTATTTGCTACAGCAAAAGTTGCAATGCTTTTATACGATTTTAAAGAATCTAAATTATGAAAAACTTTAAGTGAATTCGAGTGTTTTAATGCAACTATAGTATTTCTGCTTTTATGAAATACTACTAAAGAATTATTGCTGTTTTGGTATTTTGTATAAATTGTTACCACTTGAAAACATATAACCGAAAAGCATAAAAACAATATCGCTGGAACGTTTTTTTTAACATAAACCCTTAGCAAAGCAACTATTATTAAATAGGTTGCCAGCATTGTTAAAAGGTTAAAAGAGAGGTCTTGAAAAACAAACTGATCTTTACTTGCTATCCATTCAAAAAAAGAATTCATAAAACCAATAACATCACCAAACACATTAGCGAAAAATACTGGTAAAACATCTAATAAAGCGAATACAATTACTAGTATACCATAGGCGAGTATAAAACCAATTAATGGGATTATTACCAAATTAGAAAGCCAAAACAAACCTGGAAACTGATGAAAATAAAACAAACTAATTGGTAAAACACCAAATTGAACTGCAATGGTAACCGTAAATATTTGCCAAAACTTATGGATTAGCCAATTTTTAGGCCTCCATAATTTATAAAGCAATGGCTGTATAGAAACAATAGCAAATACTGCCAAATAACTCAACTGAAAACCTACATCAAATAAAAACATAGGTTTAAATAACAATATAATAAATATAGATACAGCTAATGTATTGTAAATATTACTTGGTCTCTGTAAATGCATACCAATAGCTACTACACTAAACATAGTTGCTGCTCGTATTATAGAAGCAGAAGCGCCAGCAATTATAGTATAACACCAAAGCAAAAGTATTATAACAACCATTTTAATAACTCTTCCATTTTTTAGACGTACTAAGGGTTTAAAAAGCGTATTTAAAAACAATAATAAAATCCCTACATGCAAACCAGATACTGCCAAAATATGGATTGCTCCTGCCTGTACGTAATTGGTATATATAGCTTTATTAATATTTTGCCGTTGACCTAATATTAATGCATTAATAATTGCTAGTTCGTCTGGTTTAAAATTATATTTTTCTAGTTTAGAATTAATTGTTTTTCTAAGTAAACTAGCATAACCCAAAAAAGTGTTTTTAGTATTACTTACTAAAAAAAGAGCATTGTATTTAGTATAGACTTGTTGGTATATATAACGCTTTTGCAAGTATGCCTTATAATTAAATTGATTGAGGTTTAAAGCTTTAGAAACTTCTTGAAAAGTATTTACCGTAACTAGTACATCGTCTACTTGTAATTTAGCAAACGTGCTATCTTTTGTAATATTAAGTAAGGCTTTTCCAGATACGTTTTTGTTATTAATACGAAGTATTTTAATAATATATTTATCGTGATAATTTCCTGCTTTTAATACTTCGTAAACCTGAAATGCTATTAAATTAGAACGATCTTGGTCTAAGGATTTATAATTTGTATAATGGTTTTTAAACAGTTTTTCATCGTTAAAATTAGTTGTTAATATTCCGATAGAAACAGTTAATAGGAAAGCAAAAACACCAAACCATATGTTTCTTTTAAATTTATTTTTACTTAAAACTAAAGTTAAAGCAAGTAAAACAAAGCATGAAAAACTAAGATATAAGCTAGTATTTAATGAAATTTTAAAAAAGTAGGCAATTAAAATTCCAACACATAAAAACAGGGTAAGCTTTATAATATTAAAATTAGCAATCTTCATAACTTAAAGATAACCAATTAATTACACAAAATTATTAAAGGGTTATTTATAAAACTCGCCTAGCTTGCACATAGGCTAAATACCAATAGCGTTCTGCTAAATTAGAGATCATTACACCTTTACTTGTAGAAGCATGTATAAACTCTACATAGCCTGTTCTAGCAGTAGTTACTATACCAACATGGTTTACATTTCTACTATTTTTACTGGTAGCAAAAAACACCAAATCGCCAACTTGCACCTTCTTTAAATCGACCCATTCACCAGTTTTAGATAAATCTCTTGTGGTTCGTGGCAAGCTTTTATTTCCTTTTTTAAAAGCTGTATATACTAGACCAGAACAATCCATTCCGCTTTTGGTAGTGCCTCCATATTTATAGCGTACTCCTTTAAAAGTTTTTGCATATTTAACTACGCTGTTTACACTAGTACTGGCAGATTTCTTTGGGTTTGTTTTTGGGTTTGTTTTTGGGGTTCTTGGCTTTGTTACCTGTTTGGTTGTTCTAGTTTTTTTTGTTACTACCCTTTTGCTTTTTGTAGATTTACAAGCAGTAAGTAAAATTAATAGTATAAGAATAGATATACTTTTTTTCATATTATAAATTTTGCTGTATCGCTTTAAAAATAAGTTTTGCTGTTTTTTCACTAGCTCCTTTTCCTCCTAGTTTTTTTTCTAATTCAAAATAATTCATAAAAAACCTGGTACGTTCATATTCATCTAATATAATATCTAGTTCTTTTTTTAATCTATTGCTGTTAAATTCATTCTGAATTAATTCTGTAACAACTTCTTTATTCATTATTAAATTCACTAAAGATATGAACTTTAAGGTAATAATGCGTTTTCCTATTTGATACGAAAGCCAACTACCTTTATAACATACCACTTGTGGCACTTTAAACAAAGCGGTTTCAAGAGTTGCAGTTCCAGAGGTTACTAATGCGGCTGTTGAAACACTTAATAAATCGTAGGTTTTATTAGAAATAAACGAAACATTATTAATACTTATAAACTGTTTATAAAATGAATATTCTTGACTTGGTGCTCCTGCTATTACAAATTGATAATCTTTATAATGTTTTACAACACTTAACATTACTGCTAGCATTTTTTTAATTTCTTGCTTTCTACTTCCTGGCAGCAAAGCAATTATTGGTTTTTCGTTTAGTGCATATTTTTTTCTAAACGAATATTCGTCTACTTGCGTTCTATTTGCTATAGCATCTATTAAAGGGTGGCCAACAAAGTGTACTTTATAATCGTACTTTTTATAAAATTCTTCTACAAAAGGAAGAATTACATACATAGCATCTACATCTCTTTTTATTTTTTGTACGCGTTTTGCTCTAGAAGCCCATACTTGAGGCGAAATATAGTAGTGTGTTTTATATTTTTGCTGTTTTGCCCATTTAGCAATTCGTAAATTAAAACCAGAATTATCTATAAATATTATTACATCTGGCTTAAATATGGCGATGTCTTTTTTACATAATGAAATGGCTTTAAATATAGAGTTTATATTTAATAGCACTTCTGCAAAACCCATAAAAGCTCTTTCTTTATAGTGCTTTACTAAGGTGCCTCCAACACTTTGCATAAGGTCGCCTCCCCAAAATCTAAAATTAGCATGTACATCTTCTTTTTGTAATGCTTTCATTAAATTAGAGCCATGTAAATCTCCAGAAGCTTCTCCAGCAATAATGTAATACTTCATTTAAATAATTTTAAAAACTAAAGTTAGCACTGCTACAAGAACTGTAACAATTAAAACTCCTTTTGCTTTGGTATCTTGCCTTTTTCGTAAAAAATAAAAGAATGCAAGAAGGTTTAATATAGCTCCTAAGCTAATTAGTTTTCCTAAAAAACCTTGGGCATTTGCTGTTTCTATTATTTGCAAAAAACCATCGCCATTTCCTAATACTTTTAATGCAATAATAAAGCCTATACAATTTGTAATTAAACCTATTACTAATCCTGTTATTAAATCCTTTTTCATTTTATTTCCACAATTGTGGTAATCTTTTTATTACACCACTTTTGTGATGCAAATTAATTTATTTTTTATTTAAAATTCCATGTATTCAATTTCTGTATACAATGGTGAGCTGTTAAATCGAATTGCACAGGAACTATAGAGACATAGCCGTTTTCTAGCGCCCACTCATCGGTATCTTCTCCTTGATCTAAATTTTCAAATTTCCCCGTAAGCCAATAATAGTCTTTCCCTTGCGGATTTGTACGCTTATCAAACTCTTCTACCCAATTTGCTTTTGCTTGTCGACATATTTTTATTCCTTTAATTGCATCTTTTTTTAAATTAGGAATATTAACATTAAGTACAACGCCTTCTGTAAGTCCATTTTCTAAAACTTGTGTTGCAATATTTTTAACAAAATAAGCTGCTGCATTAAAATTTGCATTCCAGTTATAGTCTAATAAAGAAAATCCAATAGAAGGTACGCCTTCTATTCCAGCCTCTATTGCAGCACTCATGGTACCAGAATAAATTACATTTATAGACGAATTAGAACCATGGTTAATTCCAGAAACACATAAATCTGGCTTACATTTTAATATTTCGCGAACAGCTAGCTTTACACAATCTGCTGGAGTTCCAGAGCAACTATATTCCTTTTGTGGTCCGTTATCAATATAAACCCGTTCTACCTGCAAAGTAGAATCTAATGTTATTGCATGGCCCATTCCACTTTGCGGGCTATCTGGAGCTACCACAACCACATCTCCAATAGTGCACATAGTTGCAATAAGAGCACGTATTCCGGGTGCAGTAATGCCATCGTCGTTAGTAACTAATATTAGTGGTTTTTTCTTCATTTACAAAGCATTTTTACTATGCTAAAATACATATTTTCTATAGGAAAATTTCAAATTATTTGGTTTAACAAAAAATTAGCACAGAAACACTTTTATTGGCACGGTTTTTTCTTTATTTTAGTACATTAAGCAAAAACGTACTTTTTGTTTAAAATAATTAATACAACTATGAAAATGAAAAGGAAATACAATGTATTTATTCTATTACTACTTTTAGCTTTTGCTTCTTGTAGTTTTACCAGCAAAACCTTTAGCGACCCCAACAAAGACAAGCTACTTGTACAAGTTATAACCTATGTTTTAGAACAAGGTCATTACAACCCAAAAGAAATGGACGATACCTTTTCGCTGGGCGTTTACGAAGATTATTTGCAACGATTAGACCCTTTAAAACGATTCTTTATTAAAGCAGATTTAGCAGATTTCAAAAAATTCGACACTCAATTAGACGATCAATTAAAGGCTTACGATATTGCTTTTTTTAATTTAACACACGAACGTTTAATAAAACGTATGGAAGAAACCAAAGCTATTTACAAAAGTATT
>JBMZDY010000133.1:0-5992 GCA_049614585.1 Oceanihabitans sp. | reverse complement strand
AAGTTATTGTTTCGGGTTGCTATAATTACATGTTCTGCTGCATAATCGTTTACAAAACTTAATGCATCATTTTCACTTTCTAACAACACTGCTCTTGCATTTAATAATGCTTTTTCTGCTATTTCTTTTCTAGGTAAAACAGCAAGTTGCTTTTCAATTTCGTTTGTAACACTTAATATAAAATCTTTGGCATCTGAAACTAAAATTACTTGGCTATCTGCACCATGTTCTGCTTGGCTTAACAAATCGGAAGCAACAAAAGCTGCATTTGCAGAATCATCTGCTATTACCAACAACTCACTTGGTCCTGCTGGCATATCTATAGCAACTCCATAATTAGTAGCTAATTGCTTTGCAACCGTTACAAACTGGTTTCCTGGTCCAAATATTTTAAATACTTTAGGAATGCTTTCTGTACCAAAAGTTAATCCTGCAATAGCTTGTATACCACCTACTTTAAATATTTTTGAAACACCACAAATTTTTGCTGCGTACAAAATTTCGTTTGCTATTTTCCCTTCTTTATTTGGTGGTGTACATAAAACAATCTCTTTACAACCTGCAATTTTAGCAGGAATAGCAAGCATTAACACAGTAGATAACAAAGGTGCAGTTCCTCCTGGAATATACAATCCTATTTTTTGAATTGCCCTTTTTTCTTGCCAACAACGTACTCCGTTTGTAGTTTCTACTTCTACTCTTGAAGTTTTTTGTGCAGTATGAAATTTTTCGATATTATTTTTTGCTAATAGTATTGCTTCTTTTAATTCTGGTAATATTTTATTGCAAGCTTCGTTAATTTCAAAATTGGTTACTTGAATTTCTGGTAATGAAACGCCATCGAACTTTTGAGTGTATTTTGCAATCGCTTTATCGCCATTTTTAGCTGTTTCTTGAAACACTTTTGTTACTACAGATTCTATATCGTTAACGGTTTGCGTTGGTCGTTTTATAACAGTTTGCCAATCTTGTTTGCTAGGGTTTTCAATTATATTCATATCGAGTGTCTTAATATCTTAATGTATTGTAGTTGTTATACTACCATATTTTCTATTGGGCAAACTAAAATCCCTTCGGCTCCATTGCTTTTTAATTCGTCTATAACTTCCCAAAAATCGTTTTTGTTAATTACCGAGTGTAACGAGCTCCATCCTTCTTTTGCTAGTGGTAAAATTGTTGGACTATTCATACCTGGAAGAATATTTACAATAGCATCTAATTTATTGTTTGGTGCATTTAGTAATACATATTTACATTGCCTTCCTTTTAGTACAGATTGCAATCTAAATTGTAATTTGTTTAATATGCTTTTGTTTTCATTAGTTATTAATGGCGAAACTGCTAATACAGCTTCCGATTTCATTAATACTTCTGCTTCTTTTAAACCATTTTTAAATAAGGTGCTTCCACTAGAAACAATATCTACTATTGCATCTGCCAAGCCTATGTTTGGTGCTATTTCTACCGAACCATTAATAATGTGCAACTGTGCAGTAACATTCGCTTTTTCTAAAAACTGATTTACCGTATTTGGATACGATGTTGCGATTCGCTTTCCTTGTAAATCTTTTATAGAATTGTAAGTAGCTGCTTTTGGTATTGCAATAGAAACTTTACATTTAGAAAACCCTAGTTTTTCTACAGTTGTAATGTTATTTTCCTTCTCTATTAATACGTTTTCGCCTATAATAGCTGCGTCTACAACACCATCTTTTAAATATTGTGGTATATCGCCATTACGCAGATAAAACACTTCTAACGGAAAGTTTCTTGCCGATGCTTTTAGTTGGTCTTTTCCATTATCTATAGAAATACCAATATCTTTAAGAAGCTTTAGGGAGTCTTCGTTTAATCTTCCCGATTTTTGAATTGCAATTTTTAATTTACTCATAATATTTCCCGAGAAAGCGGGAATCTTTGATTTTATGTTGAGTAAATCTTTTGGAAAGTATTTCTAAAATAATAGAAATAAAAAAACCGTTTGATTTACTCAAACGGTTTTTAAAAATATCTTGTTTTTATTCAATAGATTTTCAGTTCGCTTGAGTGCAAATATGAAAATGATGATGGTATAATTGAATAAATTTCATGTTCTTTTTTTGTGTCTGCAAATATTTATAAAATATTATTTTATATGCAAACTATTTTACTTGTTTTTTTAATAAAAATTTACAATTTATTGATTCCCAAGTATAATTGGCATTCCCGAATCTCCAGATCCTATAACAATAACTTTGCTATTTGGTGATTCTGCAAGTTTTATGGTTGCTTCAATTCCTTTGTCTTGCAAAATTTTATCGGTTAACGATGCACTTAATATTTTGTTTGCATCAGCTTTACCTTGTGCTTCAATACGTTGTTTTTGCGCTTCTTTATCTGCTGTTACTAAACGGAACTCGTATTCTAAAGATTCTTGTTCTTGTTTTAATTTACGCTCGATAGCTTCTTTAATTGTTGACGGAAGCGTTACATCTCTAATTAATATTTCATCAATTATAATGTGTTGTCCTTTTACAATTTTTTTAGTTTCTTCAAAAATCTCTACTTGAATTGCATCACGTTTACTTGAATACAGCTGCTCTGGTGTATACCTACCAACTACACTTCTTGCAGCAGAACGTATGGTTGGTAATATAATTCTAGATAAATAGTCTTCACCAATTTCTTGATGTAGTTTTCCTAGTTTGCTGTATTCTGGCTTATACCAAGCCGAAGCATCTAGTTGTATATCTAATCCATTTGAAGATAAAACTTTCATTTTTTCGAATAATTCTTGTCTTCTTACTTCATATACATGCATCTCATTCCAAGGTGCTACTATATGAAACCCTTCGCCATACGTGTTTTCGGTATCTACACCTCCTCCAAAAGTTTTATATAAAACTCCTGCTTGACCAGAACCAATGGTTACAGCCGATTTTGATACTAAAATAACTAGTAGCACTAATCCTACTATAAAAGGTAGTGCAATTTTTGGTAATTTTTCCATGTCTATTTTTTATATTAATCCGTTATATTTTCTTAAAAACCACTCGATAGCAAGGCTTAAAATAATTAAAGCTAATAAGTATTTCCAATCTATTAAAGGTACAATATTTTTACTGCTTTTTTGAACGCTTGTAAATCGACTGTCGTTTAATAAATCGTTTAGTAGGTTGTTTGTATTTGCTATAAAGTATGGTTTTCCTTCTGTATTAGTAGCTACTTGTTGCAACTTTGTTACATTGGCATTTAAAAATTGTTGCTCGATATTGTATTCTAAAATTTGAAAAGCTCCAGATTTTGAAATATTTTCGTTAGTAGCTTTTGCTGTAAAACTATAGTTTCCAGCTGGTAAATGACTTAAATCTGCTTGATAGTTGTTTCCTTTAAGTATAAATGGAAGCGTATTAGAAACATTCGTATTTTTTTCTTTTACGTACAGATTTAATATTTCTTTTGCATCAAACTCGTAGTTTTTATTAAAAAACTGTGCTTTAATAATTACGTTATTATTTCCTTGGTAAAAAGATTCGTAATCTACATTTAGTCTATTTCTTCTTTTATTGGAAGCCAAATACTGAACAATTTTACCT
This sequence comes from Oceanihabitans sp., assembly GCA_049614585.1. Lineage (GTDB taxonomy): Bacteria > Bacteroidota > Bacteroidia > Flavobacteriales > Flavobacteriaceae > Oceanihabitans. The sequence continues at coordinate 2,417 of JBMZDY010000133.1, read as the reverse complement.
ATAAAATTATCGAAATCGTTAAACGATTTTTTATTTAAATAGCTTTGTGCTCTCCATTTCCAAATGTTTTCACCTAATAACACTGCTTCTCGTCTTCCATTAGTTTCGAAAGTTGCTAATAGTGGTAATTCGGTTTCTAAGCTACCAACCGTTTTACTTAAAATAGTTTCTACAGGAACAGCAAATGTTGCATTGCCAAAAGTTGCTTGTAATGGAGGAAAAGACTCAAAATTTAAATCGTCGATTATAAAAGCATTGTAATTAGCATTTAATCGTGCTTGGTAATTTTCGGTTTGGTTGGTAATATTAAACTTATAATTTAAAGGGGATGAATTAATAAATGTATAATCGGATTTGGTTCCTAATATCACAAATTTATTAGTATTATCTTTTTCTAAATCCCTTAATATTTGTTTAAACTTATTATTTACCTGATACAATATAACTAATTGAAAATCATGTTTTTGAGAAATATACTTGCTAGTCGATATTATTTTAACTTCTCGCTGTTCGTTGCTTTCAATACTTTTTTTAATTGCACCTAAATCTGGGTGCATAAAGTCACTTACTAGCGCTACTTTTGTTTTTTCATCTATAACTTCTACTGCAAAATTAGAATAGTTATTAATTGTATTTTTCTCGCTTTCAATAGGTATAATTTGTGCTTTATACGATTGCACTCCTACTCGGTTTGCTGGTAAATTGAAGTTTAATATTTTGGAATTATTAACTTTACTGAAATCTATATTTTTAGAATATACAGTTACAGAGCCACTTTTTACAATAAACTTAGAATTTACAGCGGTATTTCCTGTATAGGTTACAATAGCTTCTACTGGGAATTTATTTTTTAAAAATGCGTACTTATTAACATTTAGTTGCTGTAATTTTAAATCGGTATACGTTATAGTATCGCCAAGAATTACTGGAAATATTGGTTGCTTTACTTTGTTTGCCGAAAACACATAATCGCTTCCATAAGTTTGGTTTCCATCGGTTATTAATAAAACTGGTGCAATTGTGTTTTTATAAATCTGACTAAACTCTGTAAATGCCTTATTAATATTGGTTTGCTTCTCTAAAAAAGTAATAGAATCTGTTGCTTGTAATTGGTTTCCGAAGGTAAAAAAGTCTAGATTAAATTTATCTTGAATTTCTTTATTCGCTTTAATAGTAGAGATTAGCTCTAAAACTTTTTCGTTTTTATTTAAATGCGAAACCGAGTTAGAATTATCTACAGCTATTACTAGATTGGGTTTTTCGGTGTAATAGCTAAGTCGTTCTAGCTTTGGGTTTATTAATAATACTAAAACTAAAAAAATAGTTGCAAACCTTAACAATGCAAAAACAAGGTTGTTTTTGGAGTTATTTTTCTTTTTTATTCTATACTGAAATAGCGCTAATGAAAGCGCTACTATTACAGAAAGTACAATTAATAATATTGTTTGTGGTTGCAACTATTTATTACATTTATAAGTTAGTTTGAAATAATTTGCTTCTTTATTGTTCTAGTTATTTTTAATGGTAACACATACTAGGTTAGCATACCGCCATCTACGTTAAGCGTTTGCCCTGTAACGTATGCAGACATATCGCTTGCTAGAAAAACACAAACATTTGCAATGTCTTCTGGCGAACCTCCTCGTTTTAAAGGTATTGCATTTCGCCATCCTTTAACTGTTTCTTCGTCTAGTTTTGCTGTCATTTCGGTTTCAATAAAACCTGGTGCAATAACATTACTTCTTATGTTTCTAGAACCAAGTTCTAAAGCTACCGATTTAGAAAAACCTATTATACCAGCTTTACTAGCTGCATAATTGGTTTGTCCTGCGTTTCCTTTAACACCAACAACCGAGCTCATGTTTATTATAGAGCCTTTACGTTGTTTAAGCATAGTACGCTGTACAGCTTTAGTCATATTAAAAACAGATTTTAGATTTACTTCTATTACTTTATCGAAATCTTCTTCTGTAATACGCATTAACAAATTATCTTTTGTAATTCCTGCATTGTTAATTAATATATCGATACTACCAAACTCACTAACAACAGCATCTGCTAATTTTTGAGCTTCGTCGAACTTTGCTGCATTACTTTGGTATCCTTTAGCTTTTATACCATAAGTATTTAATTCTTTTTCTAATGTATTTGCTGCTTCAACCGAAGAGCTATAAGTAAATGCTACGTTTGCTCCATGTTGTGCAAAAACTTGTGCAATTCCTTTTCCTATACCTCTACTTGCTCCTGTTATAATAGCTGTTTTTCCTTCTAATAATTTCATTTTTAAAAATATTTGCCAAGCAATACAATAAAAACTGGCGGTTATATATTATTTCAAATATAATAAATACAATTTGCTTCAAATAAAAAAACCTCACAAAAATGTGAGGTTTTTAACATGTTTATTATTTATAGCT
>JBMZDY010000132.1:0-5997 GCA_049614585.1 Oceanihabitans sp. | reverse complement strand
CATCGTAAATTACTTGTAGTTGGTGTTTTTTTGCTATAGCTTCTATTGCCTCTACTGCACAGGGATTACCAAATACATGCGTTGCTAAAATGGCGGTTGTTTTGGTAGTAATCGCAGCTTCAATTTTGGTTTCGTCTATAGTTAAATATTCTGGGTGTATGTCTACAAAAACTGGCGTACAAGCTTCCCAAACAATACTAGATGTAGTTGCCACATAACTAAATGGCGTGGTAATTATTTCGCCAGTTAACCCTATTGCTTTTATTGCAATTTGTAACGGCAAAGTACCATTGGTGGTTGCCAACACATTAGGCACTTGTAAATATTGCTTTAATTGGGTTTCTAGTTCTTGTACCAAAACGCCACGATTGGTTATCCAACCTGTATCCCAAGCGCGCTTTAAAATAGCTTGGTACTCGGCCTGTGGTGGCAAAAATGTTTTGGTGACATTAATCATTTTATAATTTATTCTAATTTTATTATTTTATTTAAACATTGCTTTTTCAAAATCAATAATTTTATTTGAATTAAATTCTATACCATCTTCAACATACAAAGTACATAAAGGAAAATTAAATTTTTGAATATGATTGGTGAATTTCTCAAATGCTTTTGTACTGATTTTACAATATTCTTCTAGCTCTTCATCATTTAAATTTTTATGATGCGCAACCGTATGCCCTCCTTCTACAGTTCTTTTTCTTATTTGATTTACAACCGTTTTTGTGTCTTTTGGTAAAACAGAAATTATATACCGATTACCTAGTACAGCTTTAAGTTCTTTTTCGTTTAAATTAAGTAATTCAATAGAAAAATTATGACATAAACCTTCTTCTAATAAATATCCGCTTTTACCCTTAACATTTATCATTTTAATATTTTCCAACAAGACTTGTTTAAAATATTGCACTAAGTTTATTTTTTCTAAACTACCAAGATTAAAAGAATCTACTCTTTCTAATTTATATTTTAAAAGTTTCCAGTGTATTGCGAATAATTCCTCATTAGCAGTTCCATATTCATGTTCTTTAAAGTTTTTAGCATTAATCCAATTTGAAGTAAGCTCTTTAATAATTGTATTATATAATGTTGTTTTCCCTATCCCAGAAGGGCCAATAAACTCGACGATTCTTCCTTCTGAAAGGTTTTTCTTCGGCTTTACTACTACAGAAGGCTGAACGCTTTTCTTTTTAAAAAACTTTTTAAAAACCCTTTTAATCATGATTAAATTATTTTATTTCAAAATTTTCTTAATCTTAGATTTTAATTTCGATTTAAAAGAAGCAGGAGCTTTCCTTTTTTGTTTAATAATTTTAACAAGTTTAATTTCTTTCATTACCGTTTCTAAATTTATATTAGATGGATTATCGGTATCCCAAAAGAACAAACTACCAAAGGAAGTTGTAAAGTAAACATTTGGGTGGACTCCTAAAATAGAAACAAAATCTTTATAAGAAACTCCTTTAGAATCTGGTATAACAGGGTTGTCATACTTTTCTGGGATAACAAGTAATACTTTTTTTGCTATTCGAAAAGTTTCTTTAATAGCTTGGGGCTGTTCAGGTACCAAATGCTGAAAAACACGTAATGCAACAAAAACATCGTACGCTTTGTTTTCTATTGGCCATGGCGTTATACGTGCATCATGTATAAATGTTGGGTTTCTGCCTTTAAAATCCCATCTTTTTGTAAAGTCAATCGTGTCACTACCTTTAACACAGGAAACTCCCATGGTACCCATTTCTAAAACTTTACTAGCATCTTTAACTCCAGAAGCTTTTATTAATTCAATAGTTCTATAATGATAGTCCCATCTGTCAGCAATAGTTTCTTTTGTCCAATGACCACCTTCTAATTCTTTTACTCGATTTTTGTATTCGTCTTTTTGTAAATAATCTATGTTTTCCATTTTTAAATATTATTAATCATTTTTCAACATTTCTGCATCTAACAAAAATGGTGTCCATAATTCTACTTCGTGCTCTATTCTAAATTTTAAAACTTTATGAATTTTATAATTTACATTCCTAAATTTATCTTTTGAAGTTGTTAGTGTTAAGTCATATACTCCCTTTGACAGGTAGACATTGTTTAGTCTAAATATGAAAGAAAGGTTTTCATTTTTTTTCACCTCGTTAAAGGTTTGCCCTTCTGGTAAAATTTCAGCTACACCTCTTTGTTCTTTATCGTAAACTGCTAAAGAAATATAAGGCGTATTTTTTAAAGAATTGTTTTTAAGGACAAACTTTAAATCAATTGTACTTCCCCAAGGTATATTATAAATACCATCTGATTGAGAAAACTCTTTTATAGACGCATCAACCAATTCGACAGAACCATCAGTAAAAACTACTTTTGATTTTGTATTATCCATAAATCTATTGTAGTATAAATCTATTGCCTTAGACACATTTTCTCCTTGAAATTTCACTACTCCTTTATCCATTAAAATAATTTGGGTGCAAATACGATTTACCATTGGCATACTATGGCTTACAAAAATAACTGCTGTACGAGGTAAAATTTGGTCAATGGTTTTAAAACACTTCAGCACAAAACCCAAATCGCCAACAGCCAAAACCTCATCAATAATCAACACATCGGGTTCCATTTGTGCTGCTATTGCAAAACCTAGGCGTACTTTCATCCCTGAGCTATAGTTTTGCACAGGCATGTCAATAAACTCGCGTATTTCGGCAAAATCGATAATGGTTTCTACCTTTGCATCTATTTCTTTACGGGTAAAACCCAAAACGGCGCCGTTGTTGTAAATATTTTCGCGTCCGCTAAGTATGGGGTTAAATCCTGCACCCAATTCTATTAATGCACCTACACGTCCTTTTATGGTTACGGTTCCTGCATCGGGGTTTATTAACCCGTTAAGTATTTTTAATAAGGTAGATTTACCTGCTCCATTATGCCCAATTAAACCCAAACATTCGCCACGACGTAACTCGAAATTAATATCTTTTACTGCCCAAAATTCTTTTGGCCGTAAGGTTTGTTGCCCTATTTGCCCACGAATACCGCTAAACAAATCTTTAACACCATACCATAAACTGGTTTTTAAATCTTTACAAAACCGTTTGCTTAAGCCTTCTACTTGTACTAGTACTTCTTTCTCTTTCATATTAAGCACTTAAACGTTCTACAATAATTGGAATGGAAATTCTATATATTATTAAGCCTATAAAAAAGAATGGTATGCAACAAGCTAGTACTACAAAAAAGTATGCTAAATAAATTGGTTCTGTACCTACTGCCAAATCTCTACTGGTTAATATTATTGCGGTTAGTGGGTTCCACTCCATAACCGTTTTCATGAGTCCTGTTTTTGGTATAGCATATACTACTGGGGTTACATACATTAAAAACTGCAAGCCAAAAGAGATTAGTTTGCCAATGTCTTTATATAACATACCCAATGGAGTAATATACAACCCAATGGTGGTTCCAAAAAAAACGGCACCCAATACTGCAAACGGGAAACACAACAAGGTCCAGTGAAAACCTACACCGTAAACAAATATAAACAGTACCAATAACAGCATTTTTATTGCACTATTAAATAGTAGTTTATATATACCCGAAATAATTAGTGCTTCTTTTGGGAAATTAATTTTAGATAAAATATTTCTGGCACCATTGGTACTGCCCATGGGCGAGTTAATAGCACCTTTTAGTATAGACCACAATAAGGTCCCCGAAAAAGCATATACCGGATATGGCACTCCTGTATCGGACAAACGAATGGTGCCCGTACTGTTTAAAAATATCCATACAAATGCGGTAGCTAATGGCGGAATAAATGCCCAAATAATACCAAGGTACGACTGCCTATACTGCGCTTTTATATCGCGCTCTGCCAACTGCCTTGCCAAAAAACGAGATTGGTACATATCTACCAAACTAGCTTTTAATAAAGCGGTAAGTTTTACTTCTCGTTTTTTTTGATAGACTCTAGTTTGTAAAGCCATAGGTTTTATAAGTTCTTGGTTTACGGTTATTATTACTAAGTACCGGCATTTTTAGCTGGATACTTTTTGTAATACGGAATGCAATTTTATACAAAGGCTTGCTAAAAAAACGGGGACTTTTTGGTTACTTAGTAACCTTTAAAAAAAAATAAAAACAGCTTATTAGCACCTGCTTTGTAGTTCTTTTTTTAAAATAGCGTGGCGGTTTGTATACTTTGCAATTAAAACCGAATGCTAATATAAGAAATGCTTCAGAAAATGAAAGGAAATAGGCGTTTTCTTTCTATAAAAATCATGTAATTTTTAAAGACAGCTTAAGCGCTTTATACTTGTAATTTGCATAATAAACAAACTACTTTGTAAAAGCTTCCCAAGTACGTTGCAATCCTTGCTGTACATTTACCGTAGGATTGTAATCTAGCAATGCTTTTGCCATATCGATATTGGCTAGCGAATCGCGTACATCGCCCTGCCTATTTGGTCCATGATTGGCTGGTATGTTTTTGTTTGCCGATTGGTTTAAATTTTTCCATAAGGTATTTACCGATATACGTGCACCACATGCAATATTAAACACTTTGTTTTTTGCTTCGTTGGAAGCAAAAAAAGCTTTTACATTGGCTTGCACCGCATTTTCTACAAAAGTAAAGTCTCTGGTTTGCTCGCCATCGCCATTAATAGTTGGTGCTTTATTTTCTTGTAAGGCTTGCATAAACAATGGTATTACCGCTGCATAAGCACCTGTAGGACTTTGCCTTGGCCCAAATATATTAAAATAACGCAGGCCTACCGTATTGGTATTATAGGTGGTACCAAATACGTTTGCATATATCTCGTTTACCAGTTTGGTAACCGCGTATGGCGACAATGGATTGCCTATTACCGCTTCTACTTTTGGTAGCACTTTACTATCGCCATAAGTAGAACTAGATGCTGCATATACCATACGTTTTACTTGTGGGGTTTCTTTTAGTGCTACTAGCATATTTAAAAAACCACTAATATTTACGTTATTGGTAGTAATGGGATCGTTAATAGAACGTGGTACCGAGCCTAATGCCGCTTGATGCGATACATAGTCTATATTTTGCATGGCCTTTTTACAGGTTTCTAAATCTTGGATATCGCCTTCTAATAACTCGAAAGCAGGATGCTTAAAAAAAGGTTCTATATTTTTTTTAAATCCGGTAGAAAAATTATCGAGCACCCGTACTTTTTTTGCGCCATATTGCAATAAGTATTCTACAATATTCGAGCCTATAAAACCAGCGCCTCCTGTTACTAAAAAAGAAAGCTCGCTAATAGCTACGGTATGGTGATTGGTGTTATACATTATAATCTTGCATCTACTTGTTCTTTTGGAAAGAACGATTTTACATCGAATACTACTGCGTTTTCCGCTTTTAGTTTTTGCAAATCGATACTTATAAAAGCTTGATGTGCAACTGCCAATATTACGGCTTGGTAAGTGTTTTGTGTTTCCAGGTCTAAGTCTACCAACGAAAAACCGTGTTTTTGCTGTACTGCTTCGTTAGATGCCCATGGGTCCATAACATCTACAGCTACTTGAAAGCTCTCGAGCTCTCTTACAATATCGATTACTCTAGAGTTTCGAATATCTGGACAGTTTTCTTTAAAAGTAATTCCTAGTACTAAAGCTTTTGCTTTATTAACGGCTGTGCCTTTTGCAAGCATCATTTTTACCGTTTCTTGGGCCACATAACTCCCCATGCTATCGTTCATTTTTCTACCTGCCAAAATAATTTCTGGATGGTATCCCGAATCGATTGCTTTTTGTGCCAAATAATACGGATCTACACCTATACAATGCCCACCTACTAAACCAGGAGTGAAATTTATAAAATTCCATTTGGTACCTGCGGCTGCTAATACTGCTTTGGTATCGATATCTAGTACTCGAAATATTTTAGACAGCTCGTTAATAAATGCAATGTTTATATCGCGTTGCGAATTCTCGATAACCTTTGCAGCTTCGGCAACTTTTATAGAAGGTGCTAAA
>JBMZDY010000131.1:0-6001 GCA_049614585.1 Oceanihabitans sp. | reverse complement strand
CCGATGTAACAAACGATACCCCTACCGTGGTACCGTTCTGCTCGGGGGACTCTACCTTTGCTTTAGTAAAAGAAGGTGTGTTTAACAACAACGATAACGATCCTTGTGGGAACTTAGGAGATACCATTGCATATACCTTTACACTTTACAATACTGGTAATACTACTGTAAATACCATTAGCATTACCGATACCATGCTTAACGATGCTTCGGTTACTATTAATGGTCCTACTGGTGATACCAATACCGATGGTATTTTAGACCTAAACGAAACTTGGGAGTATACTGCTACTTATCCGCTTACTCAAGACGATATTGATGCAGGTATGGTTACCAATACCGCTACAGCTAACGGACTTGCTCCGGATGGTACAACTCCGGTTACCGATATCTCTGGTACCGATGTAACAAACGATACCCCTACCGTGGTACCGTTCTGCTCGGGGGACTCTACAATGGTATTATCAAAAACAGCAACTCTTAATGATGATGGTGATGGTTGTGCTGGTATAGGTGATACTATTAATTATGAAATTAGACTTACTAATACAGGTAATACTACTTTAAATTCCATTATACTTACAGATACGCTTCTAGGAGGAGATATAACTAGTACATTATCATCAGGAGATATTAATACAAATGGTCTATTAGATGTAAATGAAGAATGGTTATTCTTACCTGCAGTATATACTATAACCCAAGCTGATATTGATGCAGGAAACATTACAAATATTGCAACTGCAGATGGATTTGCACCAGATGGTGTTACTCCTGTACAAGCAACAGATACACATGTTATAGATGCTAACAACACCGAAATTCCTTTATGTAACGAATCTGGAATGGATGTTGTTAAAGCAGCAATGCTTAACGACGACGGCGATGGTTGTGCTGGTGTAGGCGATACAATTACCTATACATTTACAGTAACCAACTCGGGTGATACGTCTATTAATATTACAACTATTAACGATACACTTTTAGGTGGTGATATTACAGCAACAGTAACTCTTGCTGGAGATACTAATGCAGATGGTTTACTTAACCCAACTGAAACATGGGTGTATACTGCTTTAGATTATACTATTACACAAGCAGATGTTGATGCTGGTAATATTACTAACACAGTAACTATAGATGGACTAGCTCCTGATGGCTCTAATGTTCCACAAGCAACAGATACGCATGTTATAGATGCTAATAATACCGAAATTCCTTTATGTAACGAATCTGGAATGGATGTTGTTAAAGCAGCAATGCTTAACGACGACGGCGATGGTTGTGCTGGTGTAGGCGATACAATTACCTATACATTTACAGTAACCAACTCGGGTGATACGTCTATTAATATTACAACTATTAACGATACACTTTTAGGTGGTGATATTACAGCAACAGTAACTCTTGCTGGAGATACTAATGCAGATGGTTTACTTAACCCAACTGAAACATGGGTGTATACTGCTTTAGATTATACTATTACACAAGCAGATGTTGATGCTGGTAATATTACTAACACAGTAACTATAGATGGACTAGCTCCTGATGGTTCTAATGTTCCGCAAGCAACAGATACCTACATTATAGATGCTAATAATTCAGAGATTCCTTTATGTAACAATGCAGCAATTAATATCGTTAAAACCGGTGTTTTCAATAATGATAACAATAATGATTGTACGGAAGTAGACGAAACTATTACTTACACTTTTGTTGTTACAAACTTAGGAGATGTTTCTTTAGAAAATGTAGTTATTACAGACCCTCTATTAGATAATGCAACTCCACCAGTAAACATTACTTTAGTATCTGGTGATATTGATTCTGATAATGAACTAGATCCAACCGAAACATGGACATACACAGCAACTTATTTAGTTACTCAAATAGATATAGATGCAACCGAAGTAATTAACATAGCAACTGTTAATGCAGATGATGTTGTAAATCACGAACCGGTTTCACCAGTTACTTCACAAACCTTAACAGAGTTAATTGAAGATACAACACCACCAAATACAGATGCATGTACTGTTTTAGATGCAACTTTAGAATGTGATGGGTCTAACAACGAAGCATTAGCAAACCAATGGAACACAGATAATATTGCTGCTCTTGAGGCTTGTGCTACAGATGCTTGTGACGATAATTTTGAAGTAACTTCCAATTATATGTTTGCTAACTTAGTAACAACCTGTGGTCTTGGTGGTACAATAGATGTAATTTATACACTTACAGATGCAACAGGTAATGCAAGCACCTTTAACGCAACGCTTAATCTGGAAGATACTATTGACCCAGATATTAGTAGTTGTGATGTAAGCGATACGACTTTAGAATGCGATGGCGAAAACAACGAAGCTATTGCAGACCAATGGAATGCTGACAATATAGCTGCTCTAGAAGCATGTGCAGCAGATGGTTGTGATAATGACTTTTCTGGACAAGTAACTTCAGATTACGATTTTGGAAACTTAACTTCTGCTCCAGGATTAGGTGGCATGCTAGATGTAGAATATACAATTACAGATGACTGTGGTAATTTCACAACATTAAGTGTAATGTTAACTCTAGAGAACACTTCGGTCGAAGCAATCGATACTGCACTGTGTAATACAAGTGAAGTAGAATCGCAAATACTAGATTTATTCGATCAATTATCTGGATATTATGATGCTAGTGGTACATGGGATGTTGTTTCTGGAAATGCAACATTAAATGGTAGCATGTTCGATCCTTTATCGGTAGAAACAGGATTCTATACTTTTAGTTATACCGAAAACAATTCTGCATGTCCTACTTACGTAGAAGTTACAATTGAAGTACACGACAGATGTTTTGCTTTAAATTGTGGATTAGACGATGTGGAAATATCGAAAGCTGTTACTCCAAATGGAGACCAGTACAATGAATTCTTTGAAGTATCTGGTGTAGAGCTTTGTGGCTACACGATAGAAATTCAGTTATTTAACCGTTGGGGATCATTAATTTACGAATCTCACGATTATCAAAACAACTGGAATGGTCAAGCAAGTAAGAATTCCATTGGAGGAAAAAACACAGTTCCTACAGGAACATATTACTATATAGTTAAACTTAAAAATAGCGGCATAGATCCTATACAAGGGTATATTTATGTTGGAACCAAATAAAGCTTAAACCTATGAAATTAATAAAAAAACATATTGTTGCAATAGCATTATTAAGCTGTTCATTAGGTATTGCACAGCAATTACCTCAGTTTACTCAATACATGTATAATACAATTTCAATAAATCCTGCTTATGCTGGAAGTAGAGAAACTCTAAGTGTTGTTGGGTTACATAGAAGTCAATGGGTTGGTTTTAAAGGCGGCCCTATTACCCAAACCTTGTCGGTTCATTCGCCGTTAAAAAACGAGAAAATGGGATTAGGTCTTTCCTTTATTAACGATAAATTAGGATACCAAGACTTCTCTTATGTGTATGCAGATTTCTCTTATACTATTAATACTGGTGAAAAAACCAAATTAGCTTTTGGTTTAAAAGGAGGATTAACAAAGTATTCTTTAAGCAGTAATCTTCGAGGGTCAGAACCAGACGACCCAGCAATTTATGGTGTTGAAGATCGCTGGAGTCCTAATATTGGCGTTGGTTTTTTCTGGCACAGTCAAAAATGGTACTTAGGCCTTTCTGCACCAAGAATATTGAATACCAATACAAATAAAGAAGGAAATAGTGGTGGTGTACAGTACAAAGCTTTAGAGCGTATTAGTTACTATATAACTGGTGGTTATGTAATAGATATTGGGGAAAGCACAAAGTTTAAACCAGCTGCTTTAATAAAAGCTACAAATGGTGCTCCTCTTTCTTACGATTTAACAGCGAACTTTCTGTTTTTCGAAAAACTATGGTTAGGTGCATCGTACAGAATTAATAATTATACCTCTGCTTTAGGTGGCATAGTCGATTTTCAAATATCAAAACCAATTCGAATTGGATATGCTTACGAATTCCCACTTTCAGATATAAAAGACTATAGTGGTGGATCGCATGAAATTCTTTTAATTTTCGAAATATTTAAAACAAATAAACGTATTAAATCCCCAAGATACTTTTAAAAAAAATAGTACAATGAAAATAGCATGCTACTGCTAATTCTTTAAACATAAAATAATAAACACATGAAAACTAAAGTTATATTTTTTCTACTAGCAGTAATATGTAGTTCTATGCTTTTTTCGCAAAAAAGTGTTGCCGATAAATTTTTTGATAAATATGCTTATATAAAAGCTAGCGAATTATACCAAGCTGCTGTAACAAAAGGCGATAGTAGCAAACATGTACTTACCAGAATTGGAGATTGCTATTATAACAATTCGAATTCTGAAAAAGCTGCATTATGGTATGAAAAGGCGGTAAACAAATACCCAAATATTAATCCGGTTTATAAATTTAAATATGCGCAAAGTCTTAAAAGTTTAGGACAATACGATAAAGCAAAAGAATTAATAATTAATTTAAAATCTGGCCATAACAAAGAAGCTACACAACTTATTAAAGATAACCCTGGTATATTTAATGAATTATCGAATGCAGAAGAAAAATATATAAAATTTGATAATTTAGATTCCAATTCTGAATATTCTGAATTTGGAGGATACGAACACCAAGGAAAATTTTATTTTGCAGCAGCAAAATCTGGAGATAAAATTTATGAATGGAATGGAGAACCATACTTAGATATCTATGTTGCAGATGTATCTAATAGCGATGGAAATAAATCCATAACAAACGAAACTTTATTGCCTTCAGATGGGATAAACACACCATATCATGAAGCAACAATAGCCATAACTAATGATGGCAAAACACTATATTTCACAAGGGATAACCTAACAAAAAAAGAAAAGATTGCGTATAATAAAGGTGGTACTTCACATCTTAATATATATAAAGCAACTTTAGATAATGATACTTGGAAAAACATTGAAGAATTGCCATTTAATCAAGAAACTTCTTCTACAGGACATCCAGCTTTAAGTCCAGATAATAAAACACTATACTTTGTTTCCGATCGAGAAGGAGGACACGGATTAACAGATATTTACAGTGTCTCTATTTTAGATGATGGTACCTATGGAACCGTTAAAAATTTAGGCGACAAAATAAATACATCAGGAAGAGAAATGTTTCCTTTTGTAGCTAAAGATAGCACCTTATATTTTTCTTCCGATGGACATATAAACTTAGGATTATTAGATGTATTTAAATCTAACATTATAAAAGATAAAAATGCATCTGCAGAAAACCTTGGTGCACCATATAATAGTGGTTACGACGATTTTGCATTCTATATAGATACCGATGACGATACTGGATTTGTATCTTCTAATAGAGGCGATGGTAAAGGTGGTGACGATATCTATAAGTTTAAAGTTTTCGACTGTATGCAACACGTAACAGGAACGGTTTTTAATAAGCTTACTAAAGAACCAATAGACATGGCTACTGTTAAACTTATTGATAGTAATGGAAAAATAATTGAAGAAACCCAAACCGATGCAAATGGAAAATATAATTTTGATCTCGATTGCGAGAAAAAATATTCTTTAATAGCTACCAAGCTAGACCATAGAGACGATACTAAAGATTTTGAAACGAATAAAGAACACGATGTTACACAAACGATAGACTTAGAGCTTATTCCATTAATTATTGATAATGAAATAGTAATAAACCCAATATTCTTCGATTATGACAAATCGAATATTAGACCAGATGCGGCTTACGAATTAGAAAACATTGTAACCGTTATGAATAACCACCCAAAAATGATTATTAAAATTGAATCGCATACCGATTCACGTGGTAAGGATGCTTATAATGAAAAACTTTCTGATAGACGTGCAAAATCTACAAGAGATTATATTATTTCTAAAGACATAGCTTATAATAGAATAGAAAGCGCTATTGGGTTTGGAGAAAAACAATTAGTGAATGAGTGTTCTAATGGTGTA
>JBMZDY010000130.1:0-6011 GCA_049614585.1 Oceanihabitans sp. | reverse complement strand
AAGTATTAAAACAAATAATAAAAATGTATTTTTGAAAACATTAAATTGCATAATAAATTTTGAATTTCGAGTTTTTTATAGCTAAACGCATTATTAGTAGTAAAGCGTATAAAAGTAGCGTTTCGGCACCAATAATAAAAATTGGAATTGTTGCAATTGCTATTGGTATTATAGTTATGCTTATTGCTATTGCAACAGGAATTGGTTTACAACAAAAAATTAGAGATAAAGTTTCTGCATTTAATGGGCACATTATAATTTCTAATTTAGATAGTAATAATTCGCAAGAAAGCATTAAGCCTGTTTCTATTAAACAAGAATTCTATCCTACTTTTAAAAATATTTCAGGAATAAAAAAGGTGCAAGTAGTAGCTACAAAATTTGGGGTTATTAGAACCGAAACCGATTTTGAAGCAATTATTGTAAAAGGGGTTTCTGGCGATTATAATTGGGACTATTTTAAAGACTTTTTAATTGAAGGTCGATTGCCAGATTATTCAAAAAATATAATTCCAGATGTATTGGTTTCGCAAGAACTTGCAAAAAGAATGCAGTTTAAATTAGGCGATAAATTCAGTACGTATTTTAAAAAACAAGATCCAAACAAGCCACCAATTGTTAGGCGTTTTAAAATAGTTGGTATTTATAATTCTGGACTTAAAGAATTTGACGAGACGTATGTAATAGGAGATATTCGCCACATACAACGATTAAACAAATGGAATGAAGATCAAGTTGGGCAATTCGAGGTTTTATTAGACGATTATAACCAACTGGAAGAAAAATATATTGCTGTTTTTCAAAATACACCTTCCTTATTAAACGCTGTAACCGTAGAGCAAAAACATGCTTCTATTTTCGAGTGGATACGCATTTTCGATAAAAACACTTATGGTATAATTGGAATAATGATTTTAGTTGCTGGCATAAACATGATTACTGCTTTATTGGTTTTAATACTAGAGCGTACAAAAATGATTGGCATTTTTAAGGCCTTAGGAAGTACCAATTGGAGTATTCGAAAAATGTTTTTATACAATGCAAGTTATATTATTTTAATTGGTTTGTTTTGGGGAAATCTTATAGGTGTCACCTTATTATTCGCTCAAAAATATTTAAAATTATTCCCATTAGATCCTGCTGTATATCATGTTAGCGAAGTACCAATTTATATTAACTTATGGTATATACTTGCTTTAAATGTTGGCACTTTTTTCTTGTGTTTGTTAATGCTTTTAATTCCATCTTATTTAATAACTAAAATTTCGCCAGTAAAAGCTATTCGTTTTGAATAGCATTATTTATTCTTTTATAGATTTAAAAATAAAAGGTTAACAAATGCAAAACTCCTTTTAAAACCTTTCGTGTTTTACTATCAAAAAAACTTACATTTGCAGAGAAATTTATAAAAATGAAATACGCAAAAAATATACTAGAAACTATTGGTAATACACCTTTAGTAAAATTAAATAAACTAACAGCAGATTTGCCATGTTTGGTACTTGCTAAATATGAAACCTTTAATCCGGGGCATTCTACAAAAGATAGAATGGCTTTAAAAATGATTGAAGATGCAGAAGCAGATGGCAGATTAAAACCAGGAGGAACTATAATTGAAGGTACCTCTGGTAATACGGGAATGGGATTAGCACTTGCTGCAATAGTAAAAGGCTATAAATGTATTTTTGTAATTAGCGATAAGCAATCTAAAGAAAAGTGCGATATATTACGAGCGCATGGAGCAGAGGTTGTAGTTTGTCCAACAGATGTAGAACCTACAGATCCTCGATCGTATTATTCGGTATCAAAACGTTTAGGCGAAGAAACACCAAACTCTTGGTATGTTAACCAATACGATAACCCTAGCAATGCAAAAGCACATTACGAAAGTACAGGGCCAGAGATTTGGAAACAAACCGAAGGAAAGATTACGCATTTTGTTGTTGGAGTAGGTACTGGTGGAACTATTTCTGGAGTTGGTAAATATCTAAAAGAACAAAATCCGAATGTAAAAATTTGGGGAATTGATACTTACGGAAGTGTATTTAAAAAATACCATGAAACAGGAATTTTTGATGAAAACGAAATTTACCCTTATGTAACCGAAGGAATTGGGGAAGACATTTTACCAGAAAATGTAGATTTTTCAATAATTGATGGATTTACAAAAGTAACCGATAAAGATGCTGCTGTATATACCCAAAAACTAGCAAAAGAAGAAGGGATGTTTTTAGGGAATAGTGCAGGAGCAGCTGTTAAGGGGTTGTTACAACTTAAAGATAAATTTAAAAAAGAAGATGTTGTGGTTGTACTTTTTCACGATCACGGAAGTCGTTATGTAGGTAAAATGTATAATAACGATTGGATGCAAAAAATGGGTTATATAGAATAATTTGTATATTCTTGTCAATACATAAAAAGCTCTAGAAAACTCTTCTAGAGCTTTTTATGTATTACACTTTTGTTATTTAATAATTAGCTTTTTACTTATGGAACTATTGGTAGTTATGTTAGATAATTTAAGTAAGTAAACACCTTGTTTTAAATTAGGTAAATTAATATTTATTGCAGGCGAAGTGGCTTCCGTTTTAGTATAAAATACGCTTTGCCCTAAAATGGTATACACTTGAATAGTATAAGTGGCATTGCTTAAGTTTGAAATTTTTAAAACATCTCGATTTTTAATTGGGTTCGGGAATATGGTAACATTATTAATGTTATTCTCTATTGTATTGGTGCCTAATAAATAATGGTTTAGAGCGTTTTTTGCGTTTAATCTTCCGTAGCCATAATAAATATCAAAGCCTGCAATATCTTCGGTTGGATCCCCGACTTGATCTTCGGCAGATTCTCTTAAAATAGTTCTAATTTGTTCGAAAGTTAAATTTGATTTTTGTGCTAAAAGCAAAGAAACCACACCAGATACTAATGGAGTTGCTTGCGATGTGCCGCCCCAATACGAACCGTAATTAGTGTCTGAGCTATAACTTAAGCCATACATATAATTTCCTGGAGCAACTAAATCGATATGGTTTCCATAATTACTTCCGCTAGTATTACTCCAAAAAAACGGATTACTTCTTTTGTCATCTGGATCTGTAGAACCAACAGCAATTACATTTGTATATGCAGCAGGATAATAGTTTACGTTATTGTTAAAATTCATCATACATGCTACTAAAACAACTCCGTTATTATAACAATAATCTATAGCATCACTTAGTGTAACCGAATTGCCACTTCCACCAATAGACATGCTAATAACTTTTGCGCCATTATCTACTGCATAATAGATAGAGCCAGCAATTGCGGCATACGAGCCACTATTGGTACTGTTAAGTGCTTTGCAAATCATTACTCGAGAATTCCAATTTACACCAGCATAACCTATAGCATTATTGCCAGATGCTAAAACTATTCCAGCTACATTGGTGCCATGACCATGATCGTCTGTTGGGTTATTGTCGTTATTTATAAAATCCCAGCCAGCAGTTAGGTCGTCTATAAACCCATTATTATCGGTATCTGTTCCATCTGCTACTTCATTGGTGTTCTGCCAAATTCTACCCGAAAACTCCGGATGCGTTAATCGTAATCCACTATCTATAACAGCAACAATCATGTTTGGGTCTCCTTTTTCAATATCCCAAGCTGGTTCCATTTCTATATCTGCACCAGCAATAGCAGGAGCATTAGCGAAAGTGCCATCGTTTTTTAAACTCCATTGTTTGTAATATTCCGAATCGTTTGGTGTGGTTTTTCTAACGCCACTTCCTTTTGCTATATAATTTGGCTCGACATATTTAAAATAGCCAGTGTTTTGATATTGAGTAATTACTTGTTCGATATTTAATTCTGAATTAAATTTTATTAGAATAGCACTGTTCGGATTTTTCTTTCGGATAGTTTGGTACTCTGTAACTTGAAATTTAGTATGTAAAGCTGCAAGCTTTGGTTTTTTAAATAGGATATTTAAATTTTCGTTATTTATTGAAAAAGTTTCAAACTTTACAATAATTTCGTTTGCAACGTGCTTGTGTGTATTTTGGCTAAAACCTAATAAACTAAAAAAGACGGTAAATAAAAGTGTAATTTTCTTCATGATTTTTTAGGTTTTAATTATTGTTCTAAAATTATGTAACACATTGAAAAACAGTTACTTTCAAATTTAACGATTTTAAATAAATTATCTAATACGTATAAACACGTAATTTTTTAAAAGAGAAAAAGCACTGTTTTTCTATTGTTGAAATTTTGAAAGTTAATTAGACAAAAATTATATATTCAATAAAACATATTGTAAACCCAAATAAATGTGTTAAATTTCTTTCAATAATTATGGTGTTAATTTATTATTACCAAGCTATTTAATCAATAAATTTTCTAAACTATTTCATGAATTTTACGTTGCTTAAAAACGTTTTTTTTGTTGTTTTATATTTCTTGCTATTTCAAGTTATAGTAGCACAAGAGAAAGCTAGAATTAATAAAATAGATCATAAATTATGGTCCCAGATTCAAGCACAATTAAATGAAGACACCAATATAAAATCATTCAATTTTATAAAACAATTAACCACGAATTACAAAACTGTAAAGCCAGATTCATTGTTTTCTGTTTATTATCAAATAATGATAAAATTAGAAAGTGAATTTAATATTCCTGCAGCAATTTATGTTGGAGAGGAAATGGTTAGTATCGCTAAAAAGCAAAATAATTTAGAGCAAGAAGCAAATACATATTTAAACCTATTTCGTTATTACGATGCGATGGGTTTGTATAATTTGTCTTTAAACAGCGTAAATAAAGCACACGATATATTTACTAGACTAAGCCAAGAAAATAATATTATATTTTCTAAACTTATGCTGCTTTCTGAAAGGTCTTATTTTGAAGATCCTAAATTAATATTAAATGAAATTAAAAAATTACAAAAAGAAGCATATAAGCTTAATGATGAAAGAATAAACAAAGAGATTTTAATAGAATTAATAGGTATTGCTTTATTGGCAAAAGATTTTACTGTTGCAGCAAACAATATTAATAAACTGGAAAGCACATTAGGTGCAAAACCAGAAAATAATAAAGATTTTACATTATGGATGTTAATTGCAACTACAAGAGCAGAAATAGCTTTAGCTGAAAATAATATAAGTAAAGCTAAAAAACATTATAATGAAGTATTGCAATTAAGCACACAAAAACCAGACAAATGGCGAGAAATTGAAAGCTTAAAAAAATTAGCAGAAATTGCACTATTAGAAGGGAATATTAAAAATGCTAACACTTACTTAAATAAAGCATTACCAAAAGCAAAACAGTTAAATATTCCAGAATTGTTAACAGAAATCTATTCGTTAAAGGCAGCTATTGCAGAGAAGCATTTAAAATATAAAGAAGCTAATTTATACTTAAAACAAAGAGAACACTACAGCAATGTTTTTAGCGATAGAAGTAAAGGGTTTAATTACGAAGCCTATTATATACACAAAGAAAAAGAAAAGCTAGCAACCGAAAAGAAAAACAGCGAATTAGAATTAAGCTTGCAAAAAACGCAAATTAAAAATTCGTTTTATTTAATGGCATTAATTTTTAGCATTGCTTTAGGAGCTATCGTTGCTTATTTTTTAGAAAGAAAAAGAAAACAAATTGCTATAACTAAAAGTAATTTAACAAAATTCCACCTTAGCCAATTAGAAAATTTAGATAAAACAAAATCTCGTTTTTTTGCAAACATAAGTCATGAGTTACGCACGCCATTATCGCTTATTGTTGCACCTATATCTACCATGTTAAATGAAAAAAACATATCAGAAAAACAAAGAAAAATTATTCAAACTGTAGATAAAAATGCAAAGCATTTAGTTGCGATTACAAATAATATATTAAGTTTAAAAAAGTTAGAATCTGGTAATTTAGTATTAGCTCTTCAACCAACAAATTTGTTTACTTTTTTTCAAATTCAAATAAAGCGTCGCTCGAGCGACTCTCATCAACAAGTTCGCTGCTA
>JBMZDY010000129.1:0-6031 GCA_049614585.1 Oceanihabitans sp. | reverse complement strand
TATTTGGTTTTTAAAACTAGAAATCAAGCTATATAAATCGGCATTATTTCTACTAGAATCTCTATAATCGTTATTAAAATTATTAAAAAGTACTTTTTCGAATGAAGCAAAATCTATATTTGAATTTATAAATTCTTTTCCGTTTAAAGCAATTTCAAAACCTAGTTTTTCTTTTGCTCCTTCGGTTCCTAAACGTACACCTGTCCATTGTTCTGCTTGCGGATTTTTTTCTTGCACATAAATTAACTCGTTAAAAGTTTCTCCTTTAGAGTTTGTTTGATTTTCAGAAAAAACAACTAAAACTGCATGTGGTTCTTTATAACCTGTTAAGTAATAAAAATCTGGGTCTTGGTGGTAAATATAATCTACATCGTTTGCACGATTTCTTACTGGATTTGCAAAAAATACAGCAACTGCATTTTCTGGCATACTTTTACGCAAAGCTTCTCTCCTACTTTTATGAAAATCAGCACTTAAATAATCTTCCGGAATTCCTTCTTGAGCTACAATTAATAAAGAAAAGCAGCTTACTAATAAAACAGTTAAAATTGATTTCATAATAGTGTTTTTATATTTTTCTGAAAATTACAAATAAATGAAAAAATACGTTTTGTATTTAACAGAATTTTTAGGTTAAAATTGTTTAAATTTGTTGCTTAAACATAAAATATTCTATGAAAGATACTGCTTTAACATCAACACACATTGCCTTAGGAGCGAAAATGGTTCCTTTTGCTGGTTACAATATGCCTGTTCAATACGAAGGTGTAAATATAGAACACGAAACGGTTAGAAACAGTGTTGGCGTTTTTGATGTAAGCCATATGGGCGAATTTATAATAGAAGGACCTAATGCATTAAATTTAATACAAAAAGTATGCAGTAACGATGCTAGTAAATTAACCATTGGGAAAGCACAATACAGCTATTTACCTAATGATGATGGTGGTATTGTAGACGATTTAATTGTTTATAAAATTAAAGAAGAACAATACTTACTAGTTGTTAATGCTAGTAATATTGAAAAAGATTGGAATTGGATCCAGTCGAAAAACACCATGAATGCTAGCATGAAAGATCTTTCTGAAGATTATTCTTTACTTGCCATTCAAGGCCCTAAAGCAGTTGAAGCGATGCAAAGTCTTTCTAGCCACGATTTGGCAGCTATTAAGTTTTACAACTTTATAGTAGGTGATTTTGCTGGTATAGATAATGTAATTATTTCTGCAACTGGTTATACAGGAAGTGGTGGTTTCGAAATTTACTGTAAAAACGACCAAGTAAAACAAATTTGGGATAAAGTTACCGAAGCAGGCGCAACACCAATAGGTCTTGCTGCAAGAGATACACTTCGTCTAGAAATGGGTTACTGCTTATATGGAAATGATATTGACGATACAACCTCTCCTATTGAAGCTGGTTTAGGTTGGGTAACTAAATTCACTAAAGAATTTACCAATTGTGAAGCACTAGAAGACGAAAAACGCCGTGGAGCAGAACGTAAACTTATAGCTTTTCAATTAGATGATAGAGGCATACCAAGACAAGGTTACGATATTGTAGATGGTCAAGGTAAAAAAATAGGTAATGTTACCTCTGGTACCATGAGCCCAATGCTAGGTAAAGGCATAGGCTTAGGATATGTACCAAAAGTATTTGCAAGTGTAGATAGTAAAATAAATATACAAATTCGCAAAAATGCTGTGCCTGCAACTGTAATAAAACTACCTTTTTACAAAGCGTAGTATACTTGTAGTAATGCATAAATGAAGCAGTATACTAGTAAACATACCATTTTAATTCTTGGCGTGAGTGGCTTTATTGGTCAAGCAATATATAAAGAACTTTACCCATATTTTAGAACCTATGGTACCTATGCAACACCACAAAAAGAATTAGAAAAAAACAAACAGTTTTTTCATTATAATCATCAAGAAGACGATATTATAGAAATACTAGAAATTACAAAACCTAGTATTATAATTTCATCGTTGCGTGGTGAATTTGCCACACAAGTTATCTTGCATCAACACCTTGCAGAGTACCTTAAAGATAATGCTTGTAAAATACTTTTTCTTTCTTCTGCAAATGTATTTGATGCGTATAGTAAGTTTCCAAGTTACGAGAAAGACAAAACCTTAAGCAATAGTATATATGGCCATTTTAAAATAAAAATAGAAAATATGCTTATGCGTTTACCAAAACAAAAATGGGCAATTTTAAGGTTACCAATGGTGTTTGGTTTACACGCACCAAGAATTGAAAATTTAAAAAATCATTTAAAAGATAATACAGCTATAGAAATATTTCCTAATTTAATTATTAATGCAACAACCATAAATAAATTAACACAGCAAATACATTATATAATTAACCGGAATAAAAAAGGAGTTTTTCATCTAGGCAGTACAGATCTAGTGCATCATAACGATTTTATAAAAGAAATAGTAAGTGCTTTAAAAGCTAAAAAAGCATTATTTAAACAAGTATTTACAACAAACGACCAACGTTGGCTAGCCGTTTTACCAAAAGACAATAAACTACCAAAGCATTTACAAGTTACATGCAATGAAATTTTACTAGAGTTAAATAAAACAAAAGAATAACCTATTTTAAGTATAAAAAAAGATAAAATGCTATTACTTTCTGAATTAGAAATTGAAAAAAGATTATTACATTTTCCAGATTGGAATTATAATAACAATGCTATTCACGCAGAGTTCGAATTCGAGAATTTTAAAGATTGTTTTAGTGCAATGAGTAGAATTGCTTTTGAATGCGAAGCTTTAAACCATCATCCAGATTGGAGCAATATGTATAATGTATTAAAGATTTCACTTTCTACACATGATGCAAATGGAGTAACTAAAAAAGATTTTAAACTTGCCGAAGCTATTGATGCTATTGTTATTCCTGAAGACGAGGATTAGTTTTCAGTATGCAGTTGCTGTAAGCTGTATTTACTCAAATTTTTAAAATAAACGTGAGTTCAAGTTTCGGCATTTTTGCCGAAGTATCGAGAACTAGTTAATCTTTCAAATAACTAATCTACACTTGTTGCAGTTTGCAGTTCTTATTTTTATATTTGTAACACAAACAAAATAATTAATGAGTTTTCCACTTTCGTGGAAACTAAAATAAAAATATTTTAGATGGGAAGAGCTTTCGAATTTAGAAAAGCAAGAAAAATGAAACGTTGGTCGGCAATGAGCAAAGCCTTTACACGTATTGGTAAAGACATTGTAATGGCTGTGAAAGAAGGAGGTCCAGATCCTGCAAGTAATTCGCGCTTACGTGCAGTTATACAAAATGCAAAGGCAGTAAACATGCCTAAAGACAATGTACAACGTGCAATTAAAAAAGCAAGCGAAAAAGGGCAAGGAGATTATAAAGAAGTAATTTTTGAAGGTTACGCTCCTCATGGTATTGCAGTATTAGTAGAAACTGCAACAGATAATAATACACGTACAGTTGCAGATGTAAGAAGCTATTTTAATAAATGTGATGGTAGCTTAGGTACTTCTGGATCGGTAGTCTTTATGTTCGATCATACTTGTAATTTTAGAATTAATGCAGAAGGATTAGATCCTGAAGAAATAGAATTAGAATTTATTGACTTTGGTGCCGAAGAAGTTTTTGCAGATGACGATGGCATTTTAATATACGCTCCTTTTGAAAGTTTTGGTGCAATACAAGCAGAATTAGAAGCAAGAGAAATTGAAATACTTTCTTCAGGTTTCGAACGAATACCACAAGTAACTAAAAAGCTTACTCCAGAACAAGCAGCAGATGTAGAAAAGCTTTTAGAAAAATTAGACGATAATGATGACGTGCAAAACGTATATCATACTATGGAAGAGACTGCTAGTTAATACTACAATCATAAAATACCAAAGACTGTTTTAGAAATATATTTTTAAAACAGTTTTTTTTGTAACAAAAAGTATTTGAAATCGTTGAAATAAAAACAAAAGTTATGTCTTTAAAAAAAATTGGACTCCTAATAAACCTCTCCCTTTTTTGCATTTTATTTGCAAATGCACAAACCATTTCTGGCAAAATTATTTCTACAGAAAAAGAGGCTATTCCTTATGCAACAATACAAATAGGAGAAACCTATGGTGTAATATCTAATGATGAAGGCGAATTTTCTATAAATACCAAAGGGTTTCCTAAAAATAAAACCGTTAAAATATCTTGTTTAGGGTTTGAAAACTTACTAATTCCATTAAACAAATTTCTTTCTCAAAACTATACATTAAAAGAGCATGTAGCAGAATTATCGGAAGTTTATATTAGCAGAAAAAAACTAACCGTAGCACAAATTTTGCAAAAGGTAAAAGAAAACAAAAACGATAATTATAGTGTAAATACCGAGAATGAAATTTTTTATAGAAGTACCACTTTAGATACACCAAAAAAATTAGAATTTGAAATTGTAAAAGCTTCCGAATTAAAGAAGAAAACCATAAAAGCTTTTAATACAGAGTTTGAAAATTTACGCATTTTAGCAGAAAACAAAACCTCATCTAACTACAAAGACATTCTTTTAAATTATTCTATATTTAATGATAGCACAAAAATAAAAGTGCAAAAAGGCACAAATTTAATTAATGAATCTTTAGATAAATCTACCGATAAATTAAGCGAAAAATTTATTTCAATAATTGGCAAACAATTAGACAGTAGCGCAACCTATAAAGTAAAAACTGGTCTTTTTAAAATTATAGATTCTTTAGAAGTTGGCAGCACATTTTCGCAAAATAAAAAAGACACGCTTTCTAGTTCGTTAAGTTTAAAAAACACCATTACTAATGTTATTAATAAACATGATATTACCGAAGACTCGTATTTTAGTTTTATTTTTAATTACGAAAAAAACAATTATATACTAGAGGGAATAACCTCCTTTAATGAAGAACCAGTTTATAAAATAACCTTTACTCCAAAACGAAAAAGCGAAAAATTTGAAGGCGTTATTTATGTAAATACTAGTGATTTTGCAGTAGTAAAAATTGATTATAAACTTGGAAAAAACAGATTTGGACAACGAGTAAATTTAAAGGCTTTAGTAGGAATAAAATTTGTTGAAAACAAAATACAAGGAACTGTTTTATTCAAAAAAGGAAGTAATGGTTTTTATAATTTACAATATATTAAAAACGAAAAACAGCAATATGCTTATTTTTCTAGACCTTTTAAATTTATAAAAAATAAAGTCGACAAAAACGACAACAAAACTATTTTTAAATTCAAATTTAAAGTAGAAACTGTGTCTAATACCATTCAAGAATTATATGTTGTACAAAACACAACAAATACAAACGAAACCTTTACAGCGTTTAAAAACAAAGACAATTATAAGTTAATTAAAATACAGTCTTACAACCCAGAATTATGGGATAATTATAATATTATAGCTCCTGTAGATGCAATTAAAAATTACCATTTAGAAAAAAAATAGCTTACTTTACAATAGTCCATTTTACTTTTACATTAATTGTATTAGCATTGTTTTCTAATTGCCAAAAAACAATAATAACGTTTTTTAAAGAATATTTTTTTTTATCGCTGTAAACCATTTTTAATATTTTTTCTTCTTGAAAAACATTTTCTAATAAGGTATAATTTGGACCAGTAATATGAAACTCTTTAGCCAAATAAGCAGCTGTTGCATTAGCTAATGTCCAAGGAAAAATTCCAGGATTTGCAAACCTTGGGCTGTGCAAAATTGCATTTTCCCAGAAAGCAATAGAAGAAAAAGACCCCGAATTATTAGTTAAAAAATAAACAGCACTTTGTGTATTATAAAATTGTAGGGTTGCATTCTCTTTTAAATTTTCAACAAATTTTATTGCCAATCCGGTTTCCGAATCTCCAGAATTTTCATATGTATTCCATTTTAATTCCATGCACGAAAACAACTTATAGAATTTAATCCACCAAAAGCATAACCACAATTAAGTACCGTATTAATTTTTGTGTGTTTTGGTTTTTTTAAAATATTAATATTTAAATCGGTTTTAGAAAA
>JBMZDY010000128.1:0-6058 GCA_049614585.1 Oceanihabitans sp. | reverse complement strand
AATAAAATCTGGTAAGACAAACAATTCATTTCGTTCATCATTAGGGCAGTTTTCTTTAATTCCGTTTGCTACGTGAACTAAAGTATCTAATCCTACAACATCTACTGTACGAAAAGTTGCCGATTTTGGACGCCCAATTACTGGTCCAGATAGTTTATCTACTTCTTCTATGGTTAAGTCTAAATCTTTAACTGCATGAAATAAACTTTGGATGCTAAAAATACCAATTCTGTTTCCTATAAAAGCAGGCGTATCTTTTGCTACTACCGAAGTTTTTCCTAGGAATTTTTCGCCATATCCATTTAAAAATTCTAATACAGAAGCATCTGTTTTTGGTCCAGGAATAATTTCGAAAAGTTTTAAATAACGAGCAGGGTTAAAAAAGTGCGTTCCACAGAAATGTTTCTGGAAATCTTCACTTCGCCCTTCACTCATGAATTTTATTGGAATTCCAGAAGTGTTAGATGTTATTAACGTTCCAGGAGTACGGTATTTTTCTAGTTTTTCGAAAACAATTTTTTTAATATCTAATCGCTCAACAACAACTTCCATAATCCAATCTGCGTCTGCAACTTTAGCGATATCATCTTCTAAATTTCCAGTTGTTATCCTACTTGCAAATTTTTGATTGTAAATAGGAGAGGGTTTCGATT
This sequence comes from Oceanihabitans sp., assembly GCA_049614585.1. GTDB lineage: Bacteria > Bacteroidota > Bacteroidia > Flavobacteriales > Flavobacteriaceae > Oceanihabitans. The sequence continues at coordinate 5,405 of JBMZDY010000128.1, read as the reverse complement.
TTAATGAAGCTTTTAGTGCATCGTTAACAAGTCTATTTCTAACAACTTTGTCTTCTAATGTTAACCCTTTAGCTTTTTCTTTGTCGTTTAGTTCTCTAGGTACAATGTCTAATAATAGTACATCTACTCCAATATTTGCAAAATGACAAGCGATGCCAGATCCCATTATACCGGAACCAATAATCGCGATTTTTTTAATTCTACGTTTGCTCATTTTATTTTGTTGAAATTTTTTCTTTTTGGTTGTATATTTTTTTGTTTGAAATCATATGGTTAATGACTTCTGCTACTTCGTAAAAATTGTTTAATTTTTCTTCGGTAACATTTTGCCTTATGGTATTATTAAATGTTAATACTTTCTCTTTTGAATACTCTCTTTTTTCTCTACCAAATTCGGTTAGAAAAATTAATACGCCACGACCATCTTCTGGGTTTGGTTTTCTTTCTATTAAACCACGTTCTTCCATGTTTTTTAGGGTACGCGAAAGGCTGGTTGTTTCCATTCCCATTTTTGGGCCAAGTGAAGTAGAAGGGGTTCCGTTTTCTGGATCAATACTTAGTAAAGCAAAACCTGTTGCCATAGTGCTCTCAAATTTTGAAGCTTCTTCGTTGTACATTTTGGTTACTGCTAACCAAGTGGTTCGAAGTATATAATCTATAGTGGCGTCTTTCATCTAAAATATTTTGGAATTCAAATATATAAAAAAAATACTATGCATGCATAGTATTTTTTTTATTTCTTTTAAATGATGAAAGTAGATGTTTCTATTTAGCCATATATTTTACGGTAAAGATCTTTATGTATGTCTTTAATAACATTGCGTTTCATTTTCATGGTAGGCGTTAAATGGCCAGAGTCTACAGACCATACTTCTGTAGTTAACTCGAAACGTTTAATTTGTTCCCATTTACCAAATTTTTGATTACAAGTATTTATTTCGTCTTGAATTTCTTTAATTATCGTTTCGGAACTTGCAATAGCTTGATTTGTAGTTTCTATTTCTTTTTCTTCACGCTCAATCCAATCTTTAATAAATTCAAAATTTGGTTGAATGATTGCTGCTGGCATTTTTTCGCCTTCGCCAACTACCATAATCTGTTCTATAAATCGCGATTGTTTAAATTGGTTTTCTAATAGGGTAGGAATAACATATTTACCTCCCGAAGTTTTAAACATTTCTTTTTTTCTTCCGGTAATTTTTAAAAATCCATCTGGATCGATTTCGCCTTTATCTCCTGTATGGAAATAATCGCCAGACATTACTTCTTTGGTTTTTTCTGGATCTTTAAAATAGCCCATCATTACATTAGGGCCTTTTATTAGTACTTCGCCATCTTCGGCAATTTTTACCTCTACATTTTTAATTGGCTTTCCAACTGTGCCAATTCTAAAGTGTTCGTTTTTATACATTTCTACAGATACTACTGGAGAGGTTTCTGTTAAACCATAGCCTTGCATTACTTGCATTCCTGCTGCCGAGAATACTCTTGTAAGTCTTTTTTGTAATGCTGCAGAACCAGAAACCATGGTAGTTAATTCGCCACCAAGTGCTTCGCGCCATTTACTAAATATTAATTTATTGGCAATTTTAAGTTTGAATTCGTACCAAGCACCATTTGCTCCATACGGTTCCCACTTTTCACCTAAACGAACAGCCCAAAAGAAAAGTGATTTTTTTACTCCCGTTAAATCTTCGGCTTTAGCCATAATTTTATCGAATACTTTTTCTAAAAGTCTAGGCACTACACTCATTAAGTGTGGTTTAATTTCTTTTGCGTTTTCCCCTATTTTATCTATTCCTTCGGCAAAATATATTGTAGTTCCTGCATATTGGTATAGATAAATTAGTACGCGTTCGAAAATATGACAGATTGGTAAAAAGCTTAATACTCTATTTTCGGAATCGTTCATGAAAGGTAAACGACTAGATGCATCTAGTGCATTACTCGTTATATTATTATGCGACAGCATAACTCCTTTTGGTTTTCCTGTTGTTCCAGAGGTGTATATAATAGTTGCTAAATCGCTAGGTAAAACGGCATCTTTTCGTTTTTCTACTTCTTCTTGATTACTAGTGTCTTTACCAAGTTCAAGCAATTCGCTATAATGTTTACAACCAGGAATAGTGTTAAAAGAGTATACTTCTTTTACTTTTGTATTTGCTTGTACTTTACGAACTTTTTCTAATACGGCTTCATCGGAAACAAAACAATAAATTGCTTCACTGTGGTTTAAAACATATTGGTAATCTTCGGCAGAAATGGTTGGGTATATAGGAATATTTTGTGCACCTGTTTGCAGAATACCAATATCCATTATATTCCATTCGGTTCTGTTGGTTGATGAAATTACTGCAATTTTATCGTTCTTATTAATTCCTAATTTTAATAAAGCACGACTAATGGTATTTGCTTTTTCTAAATATTCTTTGGTAGAAGTTTTTACCCATTCGCCATCATATTTAGTTACAAGAGCAGCATCGAGATTGTACTTTTCTAGCTGATAATAAGGAAAATCAAAAAGTCTAGTAATTTTAGTCATGAATTGTTTTTATTAGGAGAGATGCAAAGTATGAAAAAGGAAAGTATTATCAAATAAATGTATAAAAAAAGCGAGTCTGTTTATTTATAGCATTATTAAAAGCTTTCGAAAACCCCAAGGCCAAATAAAGCAAAATCGTATTTTGAAGGGTCTTTTGCATCTAGCTTGCGTAGCGCTACATCTAATTCTAATAGTGCTTTAGCATCGTTTTGTTTACGTTTTAATATGCCTAGTTTTCTTGCTACATTTCCAGAGTGTACATCTAAAGGACAAGATAATAGGCTGGGAGAAAGTTTTTTCCAAATACCAAAATCTACTCCTGCATTGTCGTTTCTAACCATCCAGCGTAAAAACATGTTAATACGTTTTGCAGCAGAATTTTTTAATGGATCACTAATATGTTTTTGTGTACGTTTGGAATGCTCTATTTCGAAGAACAACTTTTTAAACTCGTGAATGCTTGTTTGTAAACTTAGTGTTGAAGCATTTTTTGCAAACACATTTTCTAGCCCATTATGCTTAATATATATATGCTGTAGGCTTTTAATAAACTGAATAAAATCGATGCCATTAAAAGTACGATGTACAAATGTTGTTAATTTTTCGAGGTCTTTTTCTTGATGGTTTATAACAAAATCGTGTGGCGAATTGTCTAATAAGCACATCATTTTGTTAGCATTTTTAATAATGCTTTTTCTGTTTCCCCAGGCTATTGTAGCAGTTAAAAACCCTGCGATTTCTATATCTTCTTTTTTTAGGAATTGATGCGGGATTTGTATGGGGTCGCTTTCAATAAATTTTGGATTATTGTATTGTAGAACTTTGGTGTCTAAAAATTCTTTAAGCTGTGCCGTTTTCAAATTAATTTACAATTTTGCCATCTACCATAGTTAGTTTTCTATCTGCCATATTTGCTAACTCTTCGTTATGTGTAACAATTACAAAGGTTTGCCCAAATTGGTCCCGAAGTTTAAAAAATAGATTGTGCAAGTTTTCGGCAGATGTACTATCTAAATTTCCAGAAGGTTCGTCTGCAAATATTAAATCGGGGTTATTTATTAATGCTCTTGCTACTGCTACTCTTTGTTGTTCGCCACCAGAAAGTTCGTTTGGTTTGTGGTTGTAACGTTGCGACAACCCTAAAAAATTTAACAACTCTTTTGCACGATTTTCTGCTTCTACTTGTTTTGTGCCTTTAATAAATGCCGGAATGCAAACGTTCTCTAAGGCTGTAAATTCTGGTAATAATTGATGAAACTGAAATATGAAACCTATATTTTCGTTTCTAAATTTTGCTAATGCTTTCTGGTTAAGCTTTGGAATACTAGTTTCTTTTATGGTAAAGGTGCTTTCGTTTGCTTTTGAAGCATTGTCTAATGTGCCAAGTATTTGTAATAGGGTTGTTTTTCCTGCTCCAGAAGCACCAACAATAGAAACAATTTCTCCTTTTTTAATATGTAAATCTACTCCTTTAAGTACATGTAAATCGTCGTAGTATTTATGTATATTTTTTGCTTGAATCATGTTTTTTAAAATCAAAGAATGAAAGTACTACTTTGTATTTTATTAAGCAACTTATATGTTTTTTGATTTTGTTTTAAAAATATTTTTCACGTTGTTGTAATCTATATAATATACTAAACGAACCGAAAAATTATGGTTTATAGGATTGTCGAATAATTGATCTACGCTATTAAAATAGGTGTCTTTAGAAGTTTCTGTTGCATGAAATAAATTATTTCTGTACAGTGCAGTAAATTGGCTTCCTGGAGCAAATTGCCAAGAGTAACCAAAATCAAAATTCCAGGTGTTAAAGTTTACATTTGGAGAATTTATATCTTCTAACGTATAGTTATCGGTTTGACTAAGCCTTCCGTTGTTTTCTAATGCATATAAATCGTTATCGTAATCTACAGTACTCCAATAATTTCTAACGGTTAAAGATAAAGCATGAAAGGTGTTAAAATTGTAACTTCCCGATAAACTGTTTTCAATTGTTTTTATATTTCGCTCTCCAAAAATAATATCGGTTCCGTTATTATTTACAAAACCTCTGCTACCATTATTTTGGTCGAAATCAAATTTATATTGTAGGTTAAATTTATCGCTAAATCGTACTCTAGGACCTATACCAAACCAGTATTTAAAAACATCGCGTCCAGATTCTACCATTGTGCCAAAACCAACATTTGTATCTAGTGCAAATGTTTTATTATAGTTTGTAGAAATCCATACATTGGTATTCATCCAGTTTTCGAAAATAAAGTAACGACCTTCGGCTCTTGGTTCGAAATAATCGTATTGTTTGCCTATTTCGTAATTAAAATTACCGCCAAAATCCATTAAACCATGCGTTTGCCCATAAAAGCTACCACCAATGTTTTTACCGTAATAAGTGTTTGGTTTATACAGCATTCTGTAATTAAACCAAAGGCTGTAATTAAAGTTTAATAGGTTTTTTGAAGGCTCGAAAATTCGATACGAATAATCTACACCAAAATTACTGAAGTTGTTTCTATTTTGAATACCAAAGTCGTTTATGTCGAATTTTTTATCGGCTATACTGTAGTCCATACTATATTGGTGATTACCACTAATTTTTCCTATTCCAATACCTCCACTAAAGCCGCTTACATTTCCAGTTTCTAGATTTAATAAACTATGTTTCGTTTCAACTTCTAAGCCAATTGTATTTTTTTTGTTTTTAAAGTCTAATAGCAAACCGGTTACATTGGCATCTTTAAAATGCCCATTTCTAGTTACATTAGTATTAATAAAACTCACCGATGAATTACCACCAAATTGTTGGTCTAAAACAATTATATTATAATTTGCAAGCGGTTCGGTTACTTGATTTCTATAA
>JBMZDY010000127.1:0-6075 GCA_049614585.1 Oceanihabitans sp. | reverse complement strand
CCATTACCACGATTCCAACCTTTTTCTATTGCTTTTAAACGGTCTTTTTTGGCAGGATGTGTACTAGATGCTTTATCTGGCAGTAAATTACTAATGGCACTTTGTGCGTCTTCTAAAGAGCAATTCATACGTGCTAATACAAAGCCCGAAAACTCATCGGCTTGCAGTTCAATTTTATGGTTACTTCCTCCAGATTTTAAGGTGTGCCCATTAAGGTGATGCCCAACTTCGTGCGCTAGAATACTGGTGTTTCCCCAGTCGGTTCCTGTAGATGCAGATACTTTGGTGAAAAAATCTTGATCGTATAATATATACCGTTCTATATCGCCACCTTCGAGTGGCATGGTAACGGCTAGTGCGTTATTAATATCGTCACATTCTTCTATAAAAAAGTTTCTAAACAAGCCTACTTTATCTAATATATTATCGACCACTTGCTCGGCATCACTTGTGCTATTTGTAGATGTTGTAGCATCTTGTAAATCGCAAGCAGATGTTACCTCGTCTACCGTTTGGTAACCTTGGTAGCCACACATTTTAATTTCTTGAGCAAACGAAATCGCATAAGCCATTGTAGCAAAACATATAAAACATATTCTTTTCATAATTGTTCAAATATTTATTTTAATTATTCGAAAAATTAGTTTTCTAATATAAATTTTGAACGATCTATATTTGGATTGATTTCTATATTTTTAAATGTAGTAAACCTCTTTACATTAGTAACTTGCCCTGGATTTTTAAGAACTAATTCTTCTTCTTGTTGAAATGAAAAAAGAACACCATCTACTGCTTTATAATTTTTAAAATATTTTTTAGCCTGAATCTCAGATTTGTTTTCTCTTAGTGTTTGTTCTTCTAAAAATAACAACCCGTTTTCAATATTAAAATATTTGGTAGTATTTATTGTGGATTTTGTGGTTAAGTCATCTTCATCAAATTTTATTACATGGCAATTTACCCCTTTTACCTCTATAATACCCATATAATTTGCGGGAGTATTATTCACCAATTGGGAGTATTCTGGAATGTAGCTCACACTTTTTTTAATTTGCGCATATTCCCTATTTGAATTTAGCTGCCAATTATCTTCTGGAGATAATTTTAAATATATTTTACCATTAACAATTAGTGCTTCTGTTTTCATTTCGCCTGTTGGAAGTTTTCCTGTCATTTCTATATATATCTGGGCTGGTTTTAAGGAGTGCATGTTAGTATGCATTTCTGAAACTTGAGTATCTTTTCCCCCAATAACCATGTTCATGGTCTCTACTCTAGAATTATAAAAAGTTTTTATCTGTGCTACTTTTTCTTGCCCCCCAATGGCTTCAATATATTTTCCTAACACAGCTTGCACCATATTTTCTTCGGCAATGGTTATTTCTTCATCATTTAGTTCTTCTTCTAACTCTATCTTAACATCGGCAATTTTTTTAACTTTTATGATTTTGCCATTGCCTCGATTCCAACCCTTTTCAATCGCAGCCAAGCGATCTTTTTTTGCGGGATGCGTACTAGAAGCTTCATCGGGTAATAAATTACTAATGGCACTTTGTGCGTCTTCTAAAGAACAATTCATACGTGCCAAAACAAAGCCCGAAAACTCATCGGCTTGCAGTTCAATTTTATGATTACTACCTCCAGATTTTAATGTATGCCCATTAAGGTGATGCCCAACTTCGTGCGCTAGAATACTGGTGTTTCCCCAGTCGGTTCCTGTAGATGCAGATACTTTGGTGAAAAAATCTTGATCGTATAATATATACCGTTCTATATCGCCACCTTCGAGTGGCATGGTAACGGCTAGTGCGTTATTAATATCGTCACATTCTTCTATAAAAAAGTTTCTAAACAAGCCTACTTTATCTAATATATTATCGACCACTTGCTCGGCATCACTTGTGCTATTTGTAGATGTTGTAGCATCTTGTAAATCGCAAGCAGATGTTACCTCGTCTACCGTTTGGTAACCTTGGTAGCCACACATTTTTATGTCTTGGCTGTAGCTAGACAATACTGAAATAAAGGCTAGTACTAATAAATAGGTTTTTTTCATAATTAATTAGATAGGTTATTTAAATAAGAAGTGAAATTTTGATTAATAGGAATGATACGCTGACCGTCCAAACTAATAATAGAAACTAAAGATTTTTTTTTATTAGTTAAAAGGTTAAATTGCCCTTCTTCACTTTTACAAACAAATTGATTGGCAGCTTCAAAGTTGATTTCTTCTGAGTATTTAGTCCATTGATAGGAATCATCATTTTTTAAATATTGTAGTAACTCTTGTATTTCAGATTCAGATAAATCACGAACAAACAAAGACTTGTTTGAGAATTCATCTTCTGTACCTTCTATAAGCGTAGGAGTAACTTTAAAATAGGAGATTTGTTCGATAGTATTTAATACCTCAAATGTTGCTTGTGGTAGAAATCCTTCAACTTTTTCAGATACAATAGTTTGTGAAATTACTTGATTCGAACAATTGCATCCAACTAAAAATATGCTAAAGACAATAAAAAATAAAAACCTAGACATTACCTTCTTTTAATATCTAATATCATTAAAGCCATAGAACCTTTGGTGTATTCTGCTGTAAAGCCCATGGTTTCTTTATTTAATTGTATATCGTCTTTACTTATTAATTTATCGTTAAAAATAACATATAGCTTATCTAGTAATTCGCCTTCCATTACATCCATTTTATCTTTTACTTCTTGAATATCTATTTTTTCTTCGGAAAAGATAACAATAGAATAATCGGAAGCTACATCACTATTTAAACGGAACCAGTAACGTTCGCCAGGTATTACAACAGATGTGTTTTCGTAACTTATATACGGACTAATTTCTTCTTTATGCGGAAACAATACACCACTATCATTATTACTATCTGCGCCAACTACGTATACATAAGCAGGTTTATTAACTTTAGCATACATACGGTAGCGTGTGTTAATACCATATACATCTGAAGTTGCATAGTCACCTATACTTTCGCTGCTTTCGTCTAGAACAACATCTTGCCAGCCTAAAACTGTTTTTTTGTATTTACCACTTTGTTGGGTTACTTGCATGGTTGAACCATCGTATAATTTTAAATTAAGTTCTCCAGCTAATTGGCTTTTTACTACTGTTTTTTTCTTTTTAGCAGGTATCATTTCAAAAGCATATTTTGCATAGCTTGAAAAATCGGAATATCGCACCCAAATAAAACCGTCGTTACCCCAAGATTTTCCCCAGCTATTTACAATTTCGAAAGCACCACCATATTTATCGTCATCGTAACCAACAACACACATGGCATGTCCTCCTGTTGTACCTGCATAATCTGGTTCGAAAACATTTTTTGCAGTGTATAACGAGTTTTCAACTATAAAACCAATAACTACTGGGTTACCATTTATAAGGGATCTTTTCACCGATTCTATTTTAAGGTCGTCGTCATCATTACTACCAAATAATCGCGTAAAGTCTTTTATTTTATTATCGCCAGCCAATTTAAAAATTGGTTCTGGAATAGAGGAGTCGCACATTACATCGTAATCTTTAAAAAAGGGCGAACCAATTTCTACCATAGTTTCCATGGCTCTATTTATATATGCACCTCCTTGGCAGTTATAATCGTTATCTACATTTGCATGTAAGTAAGTAAAAACAGGAGAGAAGGCATTTTTAGTAATTTCTTCGCGCGAAGAAATACCTTCAATTCGTGCGTTTAATATGGTTCTACCATAGTAAGCCGATGACCAACCAACGCAAGTACCATAACCACCTTGATTTTTAATTTCGGGAACAAATTCTTTTAAAGATGCATTTGTTTGCTCTGAAACTACATCTTGAAAAGCTACATTTCTAGCTTTTACAGGAGTTTGCTCGTAGGCATCATCGTCAAAAAGTAATCCTGTTGCTGGTTGATTTTGTGCATATGTAAAAGAAAATAATATGCATGCTAATGTTGTAAAAAGTATTTTTTTCATAGGGAATTTATTAATTAATTGCGTTACTAATATATGCTATTTGAATTAAAATGTAAACTTTTTTAAATAGGAAGCTTTTAAAAGTTATTAATACAAATTTTAAAAAGCTGTTTTTCAATATGTTAACCTATGGTTTGTAAGATTATTATTTCTTTTTAGCAAAGGGATCTATAGAAAAACCTACTTTAAAATAGCCGGTTGCATCTTGCTTGTTTTCGTAAGTATAATCTTTATTGGGTTTGCCTTTTTCGGTTAACCTATTGCTTAAAAAGTTTTGTAATCCTCCTTGTATGCTTCCTATAATAAAGTTATTTATGCGGTGTTCGTAAAGAATTCCTGTTTTTAATTCTAACTGACTATATTGATAAGTATCTGCAAAATTGAGTGCATTTATTTTCGCATAAAAGCCAGTAGCTCCAAAATTAGTACCCATAGAAAAACGGCCATTCTCGCCTATAAAACGACGCAATAACAAGCGTTGTGGTAAAATAAAATCGATTTCCCAACTTGAGTTTTTAAACTTGTGATTATAAGAAAATGTTGGAAAGAATGGAATTTGAGAAGTTGGGTCTATAAATACAATTGCACCAAGCGAAATAGTAGTATTAGCAGTACGTTTTAGAATAAACGAAAAGCCGAGTAACCCTTTTATTCTTTCCATTTTTTTATCGTTACCATCTACAATAAACGAAGCATTATAAATTATTGGTTTTTTAAATAAAGCCGAAAAGTAAGTAGTACTTAATGCGGAAGAAACATAATGAAAATCTAAAGTTTTTGAAACAGTATTGTTTGTAATTGCATTTGTTTGTTGTAATTCGAATGCATTAAATTGATAATTTACCGAACCAGTAACCAACCATTTTCTTTTTTTAAAAAGCGGAATATTAGCAGTAACGGTAAAGGTTTCTTGGCTTTTAATTTCACCAAAACTATATTTTTGTTTAAACAGTTTATCTGTATATTTTCTGGATAAACTTTGGCCATATTCTAAATTTAATATTCTAGTAGCAGGAAACTTTTCTTTTAAACTTAATATGGTTTTTTGTTGTAACGAATCGGTTTTATTTTGGTTTGCTTCTTTTACTTGTGCTATACTAGAAAATGTAGCTAGCATAAGCAATAGTAGTGTTTTATAATATATTTTCATGTGGGGAATTTATAGTATTTCTGCTTTTAACAGGTTTTACTTTGGTGGTATTCATTTTATTTTTCATTGCATTTTTTAATGTATAAAGCATAATACAAAAAACTGCAATTACCAATATTAATATTAAATAAAGAAACATCATATCCTTTTATTGAAATTGTTTTTTTATAAACTGTTTAGAATTATTACAACAATATTGGTTATGCAAAAGACTACATAGGTAATTATTTCATTCATTTCTTTTGGTTTTTAAAAAATTAGTTAGTTCAGGATTAAAAGAACCAAATTTATTAAAAAAATAGAATTTTTATTTATTCCAGTTTTTAATAATTTTAATGCTTTCTTTTTGGTAATAGGTTATAAACTCGGTTAATTCTTTTAATTGCATATTAAATTCTTTAGTGTCTTTAGATCTTGTTTTTAAAATATCTTTTAATAATAAATTATAGCCTGTTAACCCATTCATACTATCCATAAACGCATTTTGCCATTGACCCATTTTTGAAAAAAAATAGCGTTTACGGTCTCCTGGTTTTGTTTTATAGCCAATTCGCTTTAGCATTAATAAATTATTAATAGCATTACTTGTTGCACTTTTACTTAATTCTAGAGCCTCCCGTATCTCATCGAATGTTAGCTCTACAGTATCTGCAATAGTAAGTAAAGCATTTACTCGTGCAGAAGCAGGAGAGAGCCCCATGCTTTCTTGAGCAACGCCAAAACGCTCTATAAGTTCTTTTTGTCTATCTGATAAATTTATTTTCATCTGGAGCAAATATAATTAGTTTTATTTGTTTTCAATTAAAAGAACTAAAAAAATATTGAAGTAAAAAAATAATACGATAATTAACCATTCATTTTTAAAATACTAGATTACTTAACTAAAGACTATCTATTTTATTTATTATTTTGTTTTTTTGAATTTATAATAAAACGATAAGATGA
>JBMZDY010000126.1:0-6093 GCA_049614585.1 Oceanihabitans sp. | reverse complement strand
GGTTCGCCTTTTTTATTTTATTAATAAGTATTTTATCTTTTTATAAATAAATAAAGCAGCGCATAAATTGCACTGCTTCATTAATACTTATAATATTTTATTTAGACCATTCTGCAATAGAAGCTTTATTCATTTTAACATAATCTGCATTACCAGCTTTTTCTGCTCCTTTTAAAGATGCTTTTGCAGCAGCAATTGCTCCTTTTTTATCACCTGCTTTTGCATAAATTAAAGCCTGCTGTCTTAAATACCAATAACGAGGTTCGCTTTTAGTCATATCAATAGCTTTATCAATCCATGTTTTTGCTTTTGCAATATCTTTCCCAGATTCTAAATAAAACCTTGCAGCCGAAAAATAATCACCTGCTCCAGGACCAGCCATAATCTTATCTATACTCTTTACAACTTCAGCATCTGTTGGCACAGTAAAAGGTACACCTACATAGGTTTTCTCCCAAATAAACTCTAAAGTTCCACCAGTATTGGTAATACTATTAATATCTATAGTAAATGTTTCTACATTAAAAGGAATATCGTGTGTTTCTGCAGTAACTTTAGCAGCTACTTTAGCATCGTCCCATTTTTGTGGTAAACCTCTATTAGAAGAATCGGTATAAAACATTACTTCCCAAGAATCTTTATTCGGTATAACATATATTGCATACGATCCTGCTGAAAGTGTTTTTCCGCCAACCGTAAAATCAGTATTAAATGTAATTTTAGTATTTACATTAGCTCCTGTTCTCCAAACTTTTCCAAAAGGAACAAGGTCTCCAAATACAGTTCTTCCTTTTACACCAGGTCTAGAATATTCAAAAGAAACATCGGTAACACCAACTTTTTGTTCTACTTTACTAAAAGGACTTGGCTGTGGTGTTATTACTTGCGCACTAGCTGTAAAAGAAAAGGTTAAAACTATTGCCAATACTAAAAATTTTTTCATGGTTTATGTTTTTTATGGTTAGAAAATTAAAAGCATAAATTTACTAATAACTAAAAAGCTATTTTGTTAATAAAACCATAAATTAAAACCAATAAAGAACATTAATATTTTCCTTACCTTTATTAATTCACTAATAATATTTAATTATGAACACAAAAGAAGTAGCAAACAAATGGTGGCAAATGTGTCAAGAAGGAAAAAATTTAGAATGTGTTAACGAGCTTTATGCCGAAAACATAGTAAGCAAAGAAATGCCAGGAATGCCAGGAGAAATAACTTCTGGGAAGCAAAATGTATGAAATAAAAATAAAGAATGGCTAGAAAGTGTTGAAGATTTTCATGCTGGTGAAATTGGGGAGCCTGTAGTAGCTGGAAATCACTTTACCTCTAAAATGAGTTTCGATTGTACTTTTAAAGGTCGCGGCAGAATGCAAATGGAAGAATTTGGTGTTTTTCAAGTTGAAAATGGTAAAATTACTAGCGAACAATATTTTTATAATATTGGCTAAAAACCAATTACAAATCAAAAAAGCAAAAATATTCGTGTATTCCTAGCATTTAAACTAACTTTGCAGGCTTAATAAAATATAATGCGATTACACAGAAATTTATGCTTTGCAACTGTTGATGGTTTATTACAAATCTTTAACGAAGGTATGTATGCCGACAAAGTAGTACAACAATTACTTAAAAGAGACAAGCGTTGGGGAAGCAGAGACCGCGGTTTTGTTGCAGAAACCACTTACGATATTGTTCGATGGAAAAGACTCTATGCAGAAATTGCAAATGTAAAAGAACCATTTTCTAGAGATGATATTTGGCGCATGTTTGCCGTTTGGGCAACCCTAAAAGGAATTAAATTACCAGACTGGAAGTATTTTACAAATACACCTACAAGAAAAATAAAAGGTCGTTTTGATGAATTATCTAGTATTCGAAAAGTAAAAGAATCTATTCCAGATTGGTTAGATTCTCTTGCCGAAAAAGAATTAGGCAACAAACAATGGACTAAAGAAATTGCTGCGCTTAACCAACAAGCAGATGTAATTTTACGTGTTAATTCGTTAAAAACTACAAAAGAAAAATTACAAGCAGAATTATTCGATTTAGATATAGAAACCGAAGCTATTAAAAATTATCCAGATGCATTAAAACTAAAAGAGCGTACCAATGTATTTACTAGCGAGGCCTTTAAAAAAGGGTATTTCGAGGTACAAGATGCTTCATCGCAAACAGTAGCAGCTTTTTTAGATGTTAAACCAGGCATGAAAGTTGTAGATACTTGTGCAGGTGCTGGTGGTAAAACATTACACATTGCAGCTCTTATGGAAAACAAAGGGCAAATAATTGCAATGGATATTTACGAAAACAAGCTTAAAGAATTAAAACGTAGAGCTAAAAGAGCAGGTGCTCACAATATAGAAATGCGTGTTATAGATTCTACTAAGCCAATAAAAAAATTATACGATAAAGCAGACCGCGTTTTAATTGACGCGCCTTGCTCTGGCTTAGGAGTATTACGTAGAAATCCAGATGCAAAATGGAAACTACAACCAGAATTTATAGAAAAAATAAAAAACACACAAAGCGAAATTTTAAATTCCTACTCTAGAATGGTAAAACCAGGCGGAAAGTTAGTTTATGCAACCTGTTCTATTTTACCTTCTGAAAATCAACAACAAGTTGAGAAATTTTTAACATCAGAAAACGGAAAAGATTTTACCTTTGTAAAAGATAAAAAAATAATGGCCCACGAATCTGGTTTCGATGGTTTTTATATGGCACTATTAGAAAAGAAAAATTAATACAATGAAACACATTTACTTTATATTATTAGCATTTATTTCAATTACGGTATCTGCTCAAGTACCTTCCAATTATTACGATGGTGCAACAGGAACTGGTTACACGTTAAAAACACAATTAAAAAACATCATTTCTAATGGGCATGTAGACCATGGATACTCTAATAGTTTGTATGCTGTGTACCAAATATCCGATAACGATTCATATTACGAAGGCGACAACACAGTATTAGACATGTATTCTGAAAAACCAGGAGAAGCAGATCCTTATAATTTTGAACACGATACCAATGGAGGTACTGCACCAGGAAAAGCTTGTGGCCAATATACTATTGAAAGCGATTGTTATAACAGAGAGCATATATTTCCACAGGGATTTTTCGATCAAAAAAACCCAATGCGTGGCGATATACATCACGTAGTACCTACAGATGGAAGAGTTAATGGTTTTCGCGACAACTCTCCTTTTGGTGAAGTTGGAACAAATTTAGTAACACAAAATAATATAACTAATCCAACACAAAATGGTTCTAAAAAAGGAAATTGTATTTCTCCAGGATATACAGGCACTGTATTCGAACCTATCGATGAGTTTAAAGGAGATATAGCAAGAATGGTATTATATTTTGCAGTTAGATATGAAGACAACTGGAACGATTCTGGTTGGTCATCGCATACTGCACCTAATAATATGCTTAATGGTACCAGCGATCAGTTTTACGAAACTTGGTATATAAACTTACTATATTCATGGCATATTCAAGACCCAGTAAGCCAAAGAGAAATTGATAGAAACAATGCTGCATACGATTACCAAGGGAATGCAAATCCATTTATTAATCACCCAGAATATGTTCAAATAATTTGGGGAGGTATTCTTTCTGTAGATGAATTTGAAGCAGAAGAAGCAATTAAAATATATCCAAATCCAATAACTGGAAACAGCCTAAATATTCAAGTAAAACAAAACACTGCTTTTGAAATTTACGACATTATAGGAAAGAGAATAATGCGAGGTAAGGTTACACCAAGCAATAAAGAAGTAAACGTATCTCGATTAAATAAAGGAGTTTATATTATAAAACTAAACTCTCCTAACGGAATAATTTCAAAGAAATTAATTAAAAGTTAATATTCTTTAAAACATATTTTTAAAAAGCGATTCTAACCGAGTCGCTTTTTTTTGGTTAATAACCACGTGAATAACTAATAAATTAAGCAATTATTTTAAGCGAGAAATCTAACTAAAAAACTTAAATTTGCTTTTTATAACAACACACAAACCAACATAAAATGATTCATTTCTTCGGAAACCAAAACAGTAAAATATTTGCTGTTCAAGCAACAAAAGAATTATCAACCCAAACCATTACAAAATTAGTATGGTTATTTGGCGACCAGCCAAAAATAGAGCAACCTGCATTAACAGGCTCTTTTGTTGGTCCACGAGCAGCCATGATAACTCCTTGGAGTACAAATGCTGTAGAAATTACTCAAAACATGGGGATTTCTGGTATAATTAGAATCGAAGAATTTCAAGCTGTAACCAATAATTTTAAGGATTTCGACCCAATGATTTCCGAAAAATATAACGGTCTAAATCAAGACTCTTTTACAATTAATATAGAGCCAGAAGTAATTCTAGAAATAGAAGATATTGCTGCTTACAATAAACAAGAAGGACTAGCACTTAATCAAGAAGAAATAACTTATTTAGAAGAAGTAGCAACAAAAATAGGTCGAAAACTTACCGATTCGGAAGTATTTGGTTTTTCTCAAATAAACTCAGAACATTGTAGACATAAGATTTTTAATGGTACATTTATAATAGATGGAGAAGAAAAACCAACTTCCCTTTTTAAACTTATAAAAGAAACCTCCAAACAACATCCTAACGATATTGTTTCAGCATATAAAGATAATGTTGCATTTGTAAAAGGGCCTCGCGTAGAGCAATTTGCACCAAAAACTGCAAATAAACCAGACTACTATAAAACTTCAGAATTCAATTCTGTAATTTCGCTAAAAGCAGAAACACATAATTTTCCAACAACCGTTGAGCCTTTTAATGGTGCTGCAACAGGATCTGGAGGAGAAATACGCGATAGACTTGCTGGAGGAAAAGGCTCTTTACCTTTAGCAGGAACTGCAGTATATATGACTTCGTATTCCAGACTAGAAGAAATGCGTCCTTGGGAACAAAAAGTAGCTGCAAGACCTTGGCTATACCAAACTCCAATGGATATCTTAATAAAAGCATCTAATGGTGCTTCCGACTTTGGCAATAAATTCGGGCAACCGCTTATTTGTGGTTCCGTATTAACTTTCGAACATGATGAAGCTAACGATGCCACCTTGAGCGAAGTAGAAAAATCGCAACGTAAGTTAGGATACGATAAAGTTATCATGCAAGCAGGAGGAATAGGTTATGGCAAAGCAGAACAAGCCTTAAAAGATACTCCAAAAACAGGAGATAAAATTGTAATTCTTGGTGGTGAAAATTACCGAATTGGTATGGGAGGAGCCGCAGTATCTAGTGCAGATACTGGTGAGTTTTCTTCTGGTATCGAGCTAAATGCAGTACAACGTTCTAACCCAGAAATGCAAAAAAGAGCTGCAAATGCGGTTCGTGGAATGGTAGAAAGCGATGAGAATTTTATTGTTTCTATTCACGATCATGGTGCTGGTGGACACTTAAATTGTCTTTCGGAATTAGTAGAAGACACAGGAGGAAAAATCGATTTAGACAAACTTCCAGTTGGCGACCCTACCCTTTCTGCTAAAGAAATTATTGGTAACGAGTCGCAAGAACGAATGGGATTAGTAATTGCAGAAAAACACCTAGATACATTAAACCAAATTGCAGAACGCGAACGATCGCCAATGTATACCGTTGGTGATGTTACAGGAAATGATAGATTTACATTTGCGTCTAAAACCAAAGGAGAAAAACCTATGGATTTAGCACTAGAAGACATGTTTGGTAGCTCGCCAAAAACAATAATGACCGATAAAACTGTAGATAGAAATTACGAAGCAGTAAGTTATAATTCGGATAATATATTAGATTATTTAGACCAAGTACTACAACTAGAAGCCGTTGCTTGTAAAGATTGGCTTACCAATAAAGTAGACCGTTGTGTTGGTGGTAAAGTTGCCAAACAACAATGCGTAGGACCATTACAAATTCCGTTAAATAACTGCGGTGTAATGGCCTTAGACTATAAAGGGAAAGAAGGTATTGCAACCTCTGTTGGCCATGCTCCTATTTCTGGGTTAATTTCGCCAAAAGCGGGAAGCAGAAATGCCATTGCAGAATCGCTTACCAACCTAATTTGGGCGCCT
>JBMZDY010000125.1:0-6112 GCA_049614585.1 Oceanihabitans sp. | reverse complement strand
TGATACCATTATTCGAGGTGGTTGGTAATGCTGCTAGTGCATCGCCTTCGCAAATTGCTGCTACTTGCGTAAAGGTTGGGTCTACTTTAGCAGATACAGTAATTGTACCCGTTAACATTAAATTTGGAGTACAACCAACAGTTGTTACTGTATAATTAAATGGTGAACCAACAGCTGTTGTTGGGGTTCCAGAAATTGTAAAAGTTCCTCCGGAATAATTACCAGTTACTCCTGGTGGCAAACCAGAAACTGTTGCTCCTGTTGCATCTCCTCCAACCGTATATGTGATGTCGGTTATCGCTTCATCTTCACAAACTGTTTGCGTATTAGAACCTGGTACATCTAAAGTTAAAATACAAGAACAACTAGCTACTACAACTACATCATGCTCAAATTCACAACCAAACTCATCTACTACAGTTAGAGTATATGTAAAAGAACCAGGCGTTGGAAAAGGTCCTACAGTAATATCATTACTTAAAACTGTACCAGTACAAGTTCCTGGATTAGGACAAGTATCTGATCCTGCTGGGTCTACAACTGGCGTGATTGTAGTTGTTTGAGCTGGTACCGCTGGTCCAGTTCCTGTATGTGTCCAATTAGCAGTTGTTAAATCAGGGGTTACTGTTTCTAATGAATAACAGTTTGGTGGAAATGATAATGACCATGTATCTAAGATTCCATCATCATTAATTTCATGATCAATAATTTCAATGGTCCAAACACCATTTAAATCTGCTCCATTTAAAGAGGTAAATGGATTTGAAGAATTATAGGTTGTAGGAACAAATGCCCAACCTATAGTTGGGTCGCATGGCCCAGCATAACCTGGGCAGCCACTTGTAGCAGCAGTTTGAGCTGCAGCAGAATTCCAAGCTATTCCACCGGCATTTACTACAGTATAAGTTGCAGAACAACCAGGTGCACCATCGTCATTTCCGTTTACACAGGTACCAAATCCTACCGGCGGGTCAAACAGTCCTCCTGGTCCCTCTCTATCAAAGACTACAACAGATTCTCCAGTTGGAGCTATTAAAGTAATCTCTAAATCTTGCGTTGCAGAATGTTCGATATCAAAAGTCAAAGTAGGATAACATCCTGGTGTAACCGTATCTCCATTAGCAAAAAAACCGGTAAAATCTAAAGTTGAAGTATATGCTACTCCTGTACCGTCGGGCAAAGAAACGGTAGGAGAATTAAAAATAGGAACAGCTTGTGTTTCTATTTGCGAAGAAATAGAACCAGTTAAATTTGCACTTGCTCCACAAGCAACATTAACCGTGGTCGAAGATCCAGAAAAATCTGGGTCTGGCAAAACCCTAATAATTCGCGTTACTGAATTTGTACTCTTACATCCTAAAGGGTCTTGAACTGTATTATCGTCTCTTACCGCAACAAAAGCAATATAAATCTCATCATCTGCAGGATAGGTATGTGTAGTAGTTGGAGTAGCAGTTGTTGCTGTTGTCCCATCGCCAAAATTCCACTCGTAAGCAGTAATAACCTGTCCTGCCGCTGCTGTAGAATTTGATGCATCGAATGCAACAGTTAAAGATCCTGGGTTTAAAGCATCTGGTGAACAAATATCTACTGTAGATGTATCTACCATTGCAGCAGTAGGAACCGTACACGGTGTTACACAACTTATATTTGCAGACCACCCGCTATATGTAAAAGAAAAATCGGAAGTAAACTGAAACGTTAAACATCCATCTGGACTTGTAGAAACAATTGTAAATGGTGCTAACACACCTGTAAATTGGGTGTCAAAAGCACCAGCATTTGAATTTCCTTGCCAATATTCTAAAAAATCGAAACCATCTTCAACATCAAAGCTAGTAAAATCTATTTGTACCAAATCTCCTGGAGTAGTAGGGCAAAAAGTTATAACATGATTTTCGTTATCCCCGTAATTCCCACCATTACCACTATCTACAAAAGTACCAGAACAGGTAACATTTGTTCCAGAATTTGTTGCAATATTATACGTTTGAGCTTGAAGTAAAAAAGTTGTTATAGTAAAGAATAAAAATAGTAATGGTTTTTTCATTGAGATAATTTTTTAGCTCTATTTTATTTAAAGCTTTATTATTAAGCATATTACTCCTTTATAAAAAAACTTACTAAAAACCAAAAAACACTATTAATAA
This sequence comes from Oceanihabitans sp., assembly GCA_049614585.1. Taxonomy (GTDB): domain Bacteria; phylum Bacteroidota; class Bacteroidia; order Flavobacteriales; family Flavobacteriaceae; genus Oceanihabitans. The sequence goes on along the minus strand of JBMZDY010000125.1, from coordinate 3,962 downwards.
AGACAGATCTTAGGGAAATAAAAATTTACAAATCTGAAACACTCATCAATATTATGCTGTTAAATTCTTAAAGAAAAAGCAAAATAGTTACACTTTACGTATTTTCTTACTAGTTTTCCTGTTAAAGGTTTCGAAAAATAACATTTTTTTTTGGAATATGTTAAAAATTTTAACAGTAAAATGAAATAGCAATTAAATTAAAAAGTAAACCAGTAGAATTGCGTATATTTGCTGCCTATAATTATTATCATTATAATGAAATTGGACAGTACATATAACAAATACGACGCTTTAGGAGACGACCATATTGGCACATCTACAAATACGCCATTACGTGAGGATGCATTTAAACTTTCGGACGATGAAAAAATTGAAATCATTCAAGACGACGTTAGGCGAATATTAGAAACACTTGGCTTAGACCTTACCGACGACAGTTTAAAAGGAACGCCAAATCGTGTGGCAAAAATGTTTGTAAATGAGATTTTTGGAGGCTTAAACCCAAAGAAAAAACCAAAAGCATCTACTTTCGACAATAAATATAAATACCAAGAAATGTTGGTAGAAAAAAACATTACCGTTTATTCTACCTGCGAGCATCATTTACTCCCAATTGTAGGAAAAGCACATGTTGCGTACATCTCTAACGGTACAGTAGTTGGTTTATCTAAAATGAATCGAATTGTAGATTATTTTGCAAAACGTCCACAAGTACAAGAACGTTTAACCATTCAAATTGTAAAAGAATTACAAGAAGTATTAAACACAAAAGATGTAGCTTGTGTTATAGATGCCAAACATTTATGTGTAAATTCTAGAGGAATTCGCGATGTAGATTGTAGCACAGTTACCAGTGAATTTGGCGGAAAATTTAAAGAAGAAAAAACGCGACGTGAGTTTTTAGATTACATTAAATTAGACACTACTTTTTAAGTTGAAGTTACCACTGAAACTTAACTTGAAATTAAACACAAAATATCATTCAGAAGGATTACTACGACTGATAAATCTATAAAATTTAGATTCTTCGATTCACTCAGAATGACACCAAAACAAACAACTACAAAACCATGCAAGACATACATATATACAATTCCCTTTCTGGTAAAAAAGAAACTTTCAAACCTATAATTAATGGTTATGTTGGCATGTATGTTTGTGGACCAACAGTTTACAGTAATGTGCATTTAGGAAACGTAAGAACCTTTATGTCTTTTGATATGATTTTTCGATATCTATTACATGTAGGCTACAAAGTTCGTTATGTTAGAAATATTACAGATGCAGGACATTTAGAAAATGATGCAGACGTAGGGGAAGATAAGATTACAAAAAAAGCAAGACTTGAAGCTATAGAACCTATGGAAATTGTACAGCGTTATACCGTAGATTTTCATAATGTATTAAACGCTTTCAATATGCTTCCACCAAGTATAGAACCAACAGCTACTGGTCATATTATAGAGCAGATTGAACTTATTCAAACTATTATTGATAATGGTTTTGGATATGAAGTTAATGGTTCGGTTTATTTTGATGTACATAAATACAATCAAAGCAACGATTATGGCATTTTAAGTAAACGAAAGCTAGAAGATTTAATCCACAATACACGTGAATTAGATGGACAAAGCGATAAAAGAAATCCACAAGATTTTGCCCTTTGGAAAAAAGCCGAACCTACACATATTATGCGTTGGCCTTCTCCTTGGAGCGATGGTTTTCCTGGTTGGCATTTAGAATGTACTGCCATGAGCACCAAATATCTTGGTGAATATTTTGATATTCATGGCGGAGGAATGGATTTAAAATTCCCACATCATGAATGTGAAATCGCTCAAAATAAAGCGGCAAAAGGAAAAGATCCTGTAAAATATTGGATGCATGCTAATATGCTAGAATTAAATGGTGCCCGAATGAGTAAATCTTCAGGAAATTACATCAATCCGGCTGAGTTACTTTCTGGAAAAAACGATATCATGTCTAAAGGATATAGTCCTAGTGTTATTCGTTTTTTCATGATGCAAGCTTCCTATAGAAGTGTTTTAGATTTAACAAACGATGGTTTATTAGCAAGCGAAAAAGGTTTTAACCGACTTATGGAAGCTGTAAATTCATTACAAAGTTTAGCAACTTCAAAAGCAACTTCTAAAAATGTAAAAGAAACTATTGCCATTTTAAAAACGAAGTTTTACGAAGCAATGAATGATGACTTTAATACGCCAATTTTAATTTCTTGGTTATTTGAAAGTGTCACAATCATTAACAAAATAAAATCTTTGAATGAAACCATCACTGAAGACGATTTAAAAGAATTTACAGAAGTTATACATACTTTTGTTTTCGATATTTTAGGCTTAGAAAACAATACAGAATCTAATTCTGGAACAGATAAACTTGCTGGAGCAGTAAACCTATTAATCAAGCTACGTCAAGAAGCAAGAGCAAATAAAGATTTTGCAATGTCTGATAAAATTAGAGACGAGCTTATTGCTGCAGGAATTCAACTTAAAGACGGAAAAGACGGCACAACTTTTACTGTAAATTAAAAAACAAAAGACAACTAAAAGGGGCAATTATAATTTAAAACACACCACAATGAAAAAAATTATAATTGCTCCTTTTTTATTTTTAATAAAAATCTACCAAACGCTAATATCGCCAATAACACCAAAAGCCTGTAGGTTTGAACCAACTTGTTCGCACTACACTAAAGAAGCATTAGAGGTACACGGCTTATTTAAAGGTGGTAAATTGGCATTGAAAAGGATTTTTAGTTGTCATCCATGGGGAGGTTCGGGTTACGACCCTGTTCCAAAAAAGGATGACAACTAAAAACACAATAACTTTCTTTTAAATTAAAGTTAATCCTAAGTTATTGTTTCGGTATAATTCAGCATAAATATTATATTTACCATCACAAACATAAACCTATGTATTTTTTATTATTCGATTGGAACCCTTTAACAGGAATAGATATTATTGGCAATTTTAAATTACACTTTTATAGTGTTATGTGGATTGTAGCTTTTCTTCTAGGGCTTCAAATCATGAAAATTATTTTCAAAAAAGAAAATATAAAACAAGAATATTTAGACCCTTTATTTTTATATACCATAGTAGCAACCATGCTTGGCGCACGTCTTGGTCATGTAATTTTTTACCAATCGGAATTAATAACACAAGACTTTTTTAGCATCTTTTTACCATTTCGATTTGTTCCAGAATTCGAATTTACAGGCTTTCAAGGGCTAGCTAGTCATGGAGCAGCAATAGGCATTATTTTAGGTATGTATTTATATCGAAAAAAATACAACTATAAATCCCTTATGTGGATTTTAGATCGCGTTGTAATTCCAGTAGCAAGTGGCGCCATATTTATTAGAATAGGAAATTTTATTAATTCAGAAATTATAGGAAAAATTACCGATTCGCCTTTAGGTGTACGTTTTATTCAAGAAGAATATAGCAAACGAGAAGCCATGCAACTAACCGGAATGAAAACACCAAAAGAAGCATATAATGCCATTGCAAACAATCCGCAATTTCAAGAATTACTAGACGCGGTACCTTTTAGGCATCCAGCACAATTATACGAGTCGTTTTGTTATGTATTTGTATTTTTAATTCTTTGGTATTTTTATAAAAAGACCAATAAAGGCAATCAAACCGGGTTTTTATTTGGCTTGTTTTTAGTATTATTATGGACCATTCGCTTTTTTGTAGAATTTGTAAAAGAAGCACAAAATGCAGATCGTGCCGAATGGGCACTAAATACAGGACAATGGTTAAGCATACCATTTGTTTTAATAGGCTTATATTTTATGTTTATTTATAAACCAAAAAACGCCGTAAAATAACTATGCGAAAATTTACTTTTCTAACCATATTAACCCTTTGTTTTTCTATAATTTTTATATCGTGTAAAGACGATAAAAAAGAAATTAAACCTATAGAAATAC
>JBMZDY010000124.1:0-6122 GCA_049614585.1 Oceanihabitans sp. | reverse complement strand
CATAATTTTTCTTTGAAGTACTATAATTAGAAAGCGAATCTAAATATCTAATAATTATAATATCGGTGTTTTTAATGTTATTTCCAGAATCTTTATTTAAAAGGTTTCTTACTTGGTTGTATTCTATTGCAGATATTTTTCCGAAGGAATATTTATAAAGTATTTTATTTATAGATAAAGAATCTGTTTTGTACTCTAAACATTTAAAAATATAAGATTTGCATTTCGTAGAATACGAAACGATATCTATCTCTTTCATGTTTTCATCTAAATACAATTTTTCTTGACAAAACCCATTAAAGGAAAGAAAAAGAAGAATTACAAAATGGCTAAACTTGTTTGGGTACATAAAATAGTATTTGGGGTATATTTTTTCAAAAGTAAGAAAATAAAAAATCCTAAATCAAAAAAACCAAAATCGATAATCAATTTCTTATTTTAGCACAAAGATTTTTTATATGATAAGTAAAGCACAATTTAATAACGAAATAGCATTAATAATAAGCAACGCAATTCGCGAAGATGTAGGCGATGGCGACCACAGTTCGTTAGCTTGTATTCCTGCATCTGCAAACGGAAAAGCTAAACTTTTAGTAAAAGACAATGGTGTTATTGCAGGAGTAGAATTTGCGAAACAAGTTTTTGCTTATGTAGATAAGAACATGAAAGTAGAAACCTTAATAGAAGATGGTAGCGCTGTTAAATATGGCGATATTGTGTTTTATGTAGAAGGCGCGTCGCAATCTATTTTAAAAGCAGAACGTTTGGTGCTAAATGCAATGCAACGCATGAGTGCAATTGCAACTAAAACTAGAACGTTTGTAGACTTATTAGAAGGTACAGGAACCAAAATTTTAGATACTAGAAAAACAACCCCAGGAATTCGTGCGCTAGAAAAATGGGCAGTAAAAATTGGAGGTGGAGAAAACCATAGGTTTGCTTTGTATGATATGATTATGTTAAAGGATAACCATATTGACTTTGCTGGCGGACTTACCAAAGCAATAAGTAAAACCAAAAATTATTTAAAAGAAACCAATAGAGATTTAAAAATAATTGTGGAAGCAAGAGATTTAAACGAAATTGAAGAAATTTTAAAAAGCGAAGGTGTGTATAGAATATTAATAGACAATTTTAATTACCAAGACACCAAAACCGCAGTAAAACTTATAGGAAACAAATGTTTAACCGAAAGCTCTGGAGGTATCAATGAAAAAACCGTTAGAAATTATGCCGAATGTGGCGTTAATTTTATTTCGTCTGGTGCATTAACACATTCGGTTTATAATATGGATTTAAGTTTAAAAGCAGTAAATTAACCTATATAAAATTTAGTAAGAGGCCTGTTAAAAAACAGGTTAGCAAATATTAATGACAAGAAAAATAGAAGAAAAACTAGATAAAATACCAGTAATAAATATATTGGTAAAACTATTAAAGCAAATAAAATTGCCAGGTTTTGAGGGGCTTTCTATTTACGATTTATTAGAACTATATACCATTGGTATAGTAAAAGGAACCCTTGCAACAAGAGCTAGCGCAATTGCTTTTAGTTTCTTTATGGCAATTTTTCCGTTTTTATTGTTTGTACTTATTGTAATTCCTTACATACCTATAGACGATTTTAGAATAGAATTTCTTTCGTTTTTAAATTCTTTTTTGCCGCCAAATACTTCCGAGTTTTTCGACGATAATATTTACGAAAGTATAAATACAGGAAGAGGAGGACTGTTGTCTTCTGTGTTTTTACTTTCAATATTATTAATGGCAAATGGTGTAAATGCACTATTTTCTGGATTTGAAACTTCTTATCATGCACAGTTAACTAGAAGTATAATAAAACAATATTTATACGCTTTAGGTGTAGCGCTAATACTGGCATTAATGGTTATTTTAACTGTAGTTATTTTTGGTTACGTAGAAATATATTTATTGCAACCTTTGTTCGATAAGTTAAACTCAGAGGGATTAACACAAAAAGACTCTAACGTATTCTGGATTGTAGCTGCAAAATACCTTTTCTTTTTAATAATGACATATTTAGCAACAGCAACTTTATACTATTTTGGTACCATGGAAGGGAAGGACTCTAAATTCTTTTCGGTAGGCGCAATACTAACTACTTTATTGTTTGTTTTAACCTCGTATTTGTTTGGTATTTATATTAATAATTTTGCACAGTATAACGAGTTGTATGGCTCTATTGGTGCTATTTTAATATTAATGTTTTACTTGTGGCTTAATGCCAATATTTTACTTTTAGGTTATGAGTTGAATGCATCTTTAAATAGATTACGAAAAATTAATAACCATGAATAAATGTTACTTTTTAATACTTTTTTTAGGTGTTTTAATGAATGCTTCTGCACAAGATATTTTTGGAAAATGGAAAACTATTGACGATCAAACAGGAGAGGCAAAATCTATAGTTGAAATTTATAAGCAAGAAGGAAAAATATATGGTAAAATTGTGGCCTTGCTTCGTGAGCAAGATAAAAATGCACTTTGCTATAATTGTGAAGGAAAAGAGTATAACCAACCAGTTTTAGGACTTCAGTTAATAAAAAACATGACTAAAGATGGTAAATACTATAAAAACGGAAGCATATTCGATCCAGAAAACGGTAAAAAATATAAATGCAGATTAGCCTTAACTACAAAAAACTCGAATATACTAGAAGTAAGAGGCTATATTGCTTTCTTTTATGCAACCCAATACTGGATTCGAGTAGAATAAAAACCTAAAATTAAGCATTGCATTATATAGACGTCATACTGCCAATACCAATAAAAAAACTATTTACTTATAGTATAACTCCTGCAGAAGCAAATTTTTTAGAAGTAGGAATGCGAGTAGCTGTTCCTTTTGGGAAGTCTAAAATTTATACAGCACTTGTGCATAGTGTTCACCAAAACAAACCTTTGCAATATGAAGCAAAAGAAATTCATCAAATTCTAGATGAAACACCAATAATAAATTCGAAGCAAATAACTTTTTGGCAATGGATTGCTAATTACTATATGTGTACTTTAGGCGATGTAATGCGAGCAGCTTTACCTAGTGCATATTTGTTAGAAAGCGAAACTATAGTAAGCAAAAATAACAGTCAAATAATTTTAGAAGAAACATTAAAAGACGATGAGTTTTTGGTTTACGAAGCTTTACAGCATCAGTCGTCTTTAAAAATTCAAGACCTTGTTAATATATTAGATAAAAAAAATGTGCTTCCAGTAATTAAAAGGTTATTAGAAAAACAAGCAATTCATTTACAAGAAGAGATTTACGAAAAATACAAGCCTAAATATGTAAGGTATGTAAAATTACATGCTAATTATGCTACTGAAACTAAACTTCAAAAATTACTAGAAGAATTAAGTAGAGCAGCAAAACAAAAACAAGTTGTAATGACCTTGTTTATGTTAGCTTCAAAAACAAAAAAACCAATAAAAGTATCCGAATTACAAGCAGAAAGTCAAGCTTCTTCTGCAATAATTAAAACATTAGTAAGTAAAAATATATTAGAGGAATACCATATACAAACCGATAGAGTTTCTTTTTCTGGTAAAGAAAACGAGGCTTCAAAAAAACTAAACAAGCATCAATTAAAAGCGTTGCAAGAAATTAAGGATTCTTTTAAAAAGTATGCAGTTACTTTGCTTCATGGTGTGACTTCTTCAGGAAAAACCGAAATCTATGTAAAACTTATAGAAAGTGTTTTAGCAAGTGGTAAGCAAGTATTGTATTTGGTTCCAGAAATAGCATTAACAACACAATTGGTGTCTAGATTGCAAAATTATTTTGGCGAAAAAGTTGCTGTTTTTCATTCTAAATACTCCATTCACGAACGTGTAGAGGTGTATAGAAATCTTCTTAATAACGAAGAGAAAGCACAAATAATTTTAGGAGCTAGATCTGCAATATTTTTACCCTTTTCAAATTTAGGATTGGTAATTGTAGACGAAGAGCATGAGCAGTCGTACAAGCAATTCGATCCTGCGCCTAGATATCATGCAAGAGATGTAGCAATTGTATTGGCAAATATATTTAAAGCTAAAACATTATTGGGTTCTGCCACGCCAAGCATAGAAAGCTTTTATAATACCAAGCAAAATAAATATGGTTTGGTAGAATTAAATACACGTTATAATAATGTGTTAATGCCAGGAATAGAATTGGTAGATATTAAAGACAAGCATAAGCGTAAAAAAATGAAAGGGCATTTTAGCGACCGTTTATTAGAAGAAATGCAGGAAACTTTGCAAGAAGGGCAGCAGGTAATTTTGTTTCAAAATAGAAGAGGGTTCTCGCCAATTGTAGAGTGCAATACCTGTGGTCATGCGCCACAATGTACTAATTGCGATGTAAGTTTAACCTACCACCAATACAAAAATCAATTGCGATGTCATTATTGTGGTTATCACTCTGCAATGCAGCAAGTATGTAGTGCTTGTGGCGGAAATGACATAGATAGTAAAGGTTTTGGAACCGAACAAATAGAAATAGAGGCTAAGCAGTTGTTTCCTTCTTTTAAAGTGGCTAGAATGGATTTAGATACTACAAGAGGAAAATATGGATACGAAAAAATAATTACTGCTTTCGAGCAAAAAGAGATCGATATATTAGTAGGTACGCAAATGCTAACCAAGGGTTTAGATTTTAGAAATGTACGATTGGTAGGCGTTTTAAATGCCGATAATATGTTGAATTTTCCAGATTTTAGAGCTCACGAACGAAGTTTTCAATTAATACAACAAGTGTCTGGAAGAGCAGGAAGAACCAAAGAGCGTGGTAAAGTATTGGTACAAACCTTTAATCCTTACCATAATATATTGCAGCAAGTTGCAAGCAATAGCTACCAAAGTATGTATGCAGAGCAAATGGATGATAGATATAATTTTAAATATCCGCCAGTTTACAGGCTTATTAAAATTACATTAAAACATAAAGATTATAATCGAGTAAATATTGCTTCAGACTGGTTTGCAAAATCCTTACGAATCGTTTTTGCAGATTATGTTTTGGGCCCAGAATTTCCTGTGGTTTCTAGAATTAGAAATTTATACTTAAAAAATATTATAGTAAAAATACCTAATAAATTTGCATTAGATAAAACAAAAAATGCAATTACTAAAATTGAAAATAGCTTTAATGCAATTAAAGATTTTCGCTCGGTTAGAATAATAATTAATGTAGATAATTATTAATGTACTTATAAAGAAATAGAAAATTCGTTAATTACTTGTTTAAAGCATCAACTAGTTGTGTTTTCTTGTTTCTGCTTAAAGGAATTTCGTGTGTGCCAATTTCAACATTTTTACTGTTAAAACGATCTACTTTGTCTAAATTCACAATAAACGATTTGTGGATTCTTAAAAACTTGCCATCTGGTAACTCGCCTTCAAAAGCTTTCATGGTAGACAATACCACCAAGCTGTTATTAACCGTTACTAATTTTACATAATCGCCAAGAGCTTCAATCCATTTAATGTCTTTAATATAAACCTTACGCTTCTTTAAATTGCTTTTAACAAAAATATGCTCGCCATCTTCTTCTTTAGTTTCTGTTTTTAATTTATGCAGTTCTAAAGCTTTATTTACGGCAGTATTAAAGCGATCTTTAGTAATGGGCTTTTGTAAATAATCGGTAGCATCGTAATCAAATGCTTTAAAAGCATATTCAGTTTTTCCTGTTACAAAAATAATTTGTGGTTTATTATTTAAGACATCTAGTAACTCAAAACCATTTAAAATAGGCATTTCAATGTCTAAAAATATTAAGTCTACCTTGTGCGTGTTTAAACCATTTTTGGTTTCAAGAGCGCTACTATATTCTGCAATAAGGTTTAGGGAATTGTGATTTTCAATTAACTTTACAATGGATAACCGTTGAATAGTGGAATCATCAACAACAACACAATTTAGGGTCATAACAAGGCTGGGTTTAGGTTAAATTATAGACAATAATACAAAAAAAGGGGTTAAAATCCAAAAAACATCGGTAAAACACAAATATTAACATTAGCTTAACATTTAAAAATTATGCGTAAAATTATACGATAAAATTGTTTTAATTATAAATATTCCTTACTTTTGCAGCCAATTTTTAACAAATAAAATAGAT
>JBMZDY010000123.1:0-6232 GCA_049614585.1 Oceanihabitans sp. | reverse complement strand
AATCTAAAACCACAGGAACATCGGTTCCTCGAGGATTAAATTCTGCCAAACGATGTGTTTCTATAAACATGGGTTTGTCTAACATGTTTTTTACTGCAGTAAATGCAGGATTAAAACGCTCTACATGGCCTACTTGTCCTTTAACATTGTTTTCGGCAACCAAAGCTCGAAGGGTTTCGGCTTCTTCAACAGTATTGGTAATAGGCTTTTCTATAAATATATGTTTGCCTTTAGCAATTGCTTGTTTAGCGCATTGATAATGCGATAGAGTAGGAGTTACAATATCTACCACATCTACAGCATCAATAAGTTTTTCAACAGAATTAAAATAGGTATAACCAAATTCGGCAGCTACTTTTTTTGCGTTTTCTTCGTTTGCATCATAAAATCCAACAAGTTCGAATTTTTCAGATTGATTTAATAATCTGAGATGAATTTTTCCAAGGTGACCAGCACCAAGAACACCAGCTTTTAGCATATTTTAGGTTTTCTACAAAAATAAGATTTTTAACGAGTATTTCTACTATTCTTATTCGTCATTTTTATATTAAGAATTTCTTAACCAAATTTAACGTTTTTTTATAATTTGTAAGAAATCTAATGTTAATGTTCTATTCGTAATTTAATTGTACAGTCAGAATGGTTGTAAGTAATAAATTAAAAAAAGAAATAATTATGAAAAAGGTAGTTTTAACATTAGGGAGTGTGTTTTTTATTGCAGTAAGTGCAATGGCAGAAAATGGAGCTAAATCTATAAAAATGAAAGATTTAGATAAAAAATTAAATAAGCAAGTAGTTTATTTATGGGAAGTAGAAAGTATTTATGGAAAAGCAAAAGGTTATGCTACATCTTTAGAAAAAGCAAACCAGATGATTGCTTTAGTAGCAAAAGACGATATTGCAACATATAAGCTTGTAGTTTCTAACGAATAAAATTTTTTACTTAATTGTATTAACTTATTTAGTTTAATTAGCCACTAGAAAAATATTTTTCTAGTGGCTAATTTTTTTAATGTTTTTGGTAGTGACTTAAAATTGTTTGATTAATTTTAGCATTCTAAATCATTTTACTTTTTTGAAAGATACTTTTAAACATCAAGGATTACGACAAAAATTAGTGAACACGCTTATTGCTAAAGGAATAGAGAATAAGTTTGTGTTAAAAGCAATTGGTACTATACCAAGGCATTTATTTATGGACTCTAGTTTTTTAGATCATGCATACCAAGATAAAGCATTTCCTATAGCAGCAAACCAAACCATATCGCAGCCATTTACGGTTGCTTTTCAAACCGAATTATTGCAAGTACAACCTGGCGATAAAATTTTAGAAATAGGTACAGGAAGTGGATACCAAACTGTTGTTTTGTGCGAACTTGGAGCGAAAGTATTTAGTATTGAAAGGCAGTTAGAGCTTTTTAAAAAAACGAGTAAATTTTTGCCTAAATTAGGGTATCGACCAAAAAAACTAATTTTTGGAGATGGCTATAAAGGACTGCAAGAAGAAGCTCCTTTTAAAAGTATTATTGTTACTGCTGGAGCACCTTTTGTACCTAAGCCTTTGCTAGCGCAATTAGAAATAGGTGGCAGATTGGTAATTCCAGTAGGAGAGGAAGTGCAGACCATGACATTGTTTATAAGAAAAGGCGAAAAAGAATTTGAAAAACAGGAATTTGGCGAGTTTCGTTTTGTACCTCTTTTAGCGAATAAAAACTAATTTACTGCTTTTTGTACATTACAATTATTCCTAGTATTGGAATAATAAATATTCCAAACATAGTGCTATTAAAAAGAATGTTTTCGAAGGGATTAAAATAGTTTTCTTCCAAAATTGCTATAGTAATTATTTTATACGAAATAATAGTAAAAAGTAATGCTATACAACAGTTTAAATACCGAATCATTCTAGTTGCAACTGTGTAATTCTTTTTTGCGTTTTCAATTGTTATTTCATTTAAATAATTAAAAACATGTGGAAAGCGGTTTAAATAAAATAAACCCATAACAGTAAGAATTGTAAACATATGCAAAGCCCAAATACTGGTTTTAGAGCTATATGAATCTACTTTTCCTTCAAAATTAAAATGCATTGGTATTTTATCTGGTAAATTTTGGTAATGGTATAAACTAAATAAAATACTAAAAATTAAAAGCGCTAAAGTAAAGTACTCTATAATTATATCGAGTATACTTTTTTTAAGTTTTAATTTTGGCCTATTGTAATCGAACATTTATTTAATTTAAAAGTTTAATTCCAAATACTATAGCATCATTTTTATAGCCATTTTGGTAAGATCGAACGTAGTCTAAGCGTAAAAATCTAAAATTACCCCAGCCTAAATTATCTAAACCTATAGTATATTCTTGATACGGTTTGTTTGTTTTTGTTGCTAAATTATGCAAGCCTACAACTAAATTAAAATTAAGCTTATTTAATAACGGAATTTTTCCTAAAATATAACCTTTAAAATCGTGCTCGATGTGTAATTCGCTATAGGTTTTGTTTGTGCTTAATGCGTAATAAGGCAAGTTGTTAAATACATTTAAATAGCTGTTGCCTGTTCCTATTTGCGTTTGGTTGCCGTTAAAATGCTTATAGTCTGTAAAAGCAATATTTTTAGAATTAATAAACGATCCACCACTTAAATTATATTGAAAAAAACCTTTGTTTCCAAGTGTTATTCCTTGTGTTAATTTAACTGCTATTTCATTAAAATTATAATCTTTTATAGTTCCTGCAAAACCTTTTTTATAATTTAAATGCAAGGTTGGAATTTTGGTGTTTGAAATATTAAATTTTCCGTTTGGGTAACTAAAATATTTTTGACCAAAATTAATTTGAGCGCCTACATTTAACTTTAAAATATGATGTGTTTTAAAAGCGGCTATACCATAAAAATTTGCATTTAAAGGGTGGTTACTAGTGTAACGTTTATCTTTTTGTGGAAACCATACTTGATCTGTAGTATTAAACAATGCTTTTCTACGTTCAAAAGCAAGTGTTGAAGCAAAGCGGAAACCATTAAATAGCTCTTGCGAAAAGCGTATTTGTGCAAAACTTTTTTCGTAAATTTTTAAATAATTTTCTTCGGCGAAAAGCGTATAACTCGTGTTTTCTAGACTAGATATTGGGTTGCTGGTATTAAATTGTTGGGTTTTTACACCTGCAGAAATATTTAATATTGGACGCTTTAAATTATTAAACTTATACCTAAAACCTATTGTGCCTCGTAATCTATCGTCGCTAAAACCATACTCTAAATTTCCATTAAAACTATAATAGCGGTTAAATTCATCTAGGTTTTTGTTATACTGAAAAGATACGTTTCCATGAAAACCTTGTATGGTATTAAAACCTATTTTTTCGAAAGGAATACTAAAGCCTGTATTCCAATTATTATACGAGTTTTTATAAGTATAGCCTAGTAAATTCCCCAATTTAAAAGTATTAGAAATAGCGTCTGTAGAGTCTAAATATTTTTTAGATTTCCGTACTATTTGTATGCTGTCTTTTTTTACATAATCTGTAGCTTCCTCGTTAGTTAAAGGTACAGGGCGTTTGGTGTTCCAATAAATGGAATCTTTTTTATTTGCTTGTGTATCGAAAGTTAATATTTCACTACTAAAAGATTTTTTTGTGTAAACCGGATTATAGTCGTACTCACTATAAACAGCATGAAAACGACCGTTTCCTGTAATTCCCATAAAGCCATATTCAAAATCGATATTTTGCGATAGTAGCGACCAAATTTTATCTTTTTCAGAATAGGAAAAATTTTGTTGTATTCGTATTAAATCGGTTGCTGGTATTTGGGCTTGAGCTCCAGTAATTTCTAGTTCTATTGCGTAAAACGACCAATAGTCTTCTACTATATAAATACTACCCGAGAAAACGCGATCTTTTTCTCTTTTTGGGATTACTTTTATTTTATTAATTAGGTTACCAAAATCGTCGTAAAAAACTCCTTCTAATTTAAATTTATAATAATTAAAAGCATAATTAGCAATAGGAGAGACTATTTGGTTTCCTAATTCTATGGTGTTTTGGTAAAGGTTAAATTCTGCACCAATTGCAGTATTAAAACTAAAGCCGTTATCGTTGCCACTTACTTTAGATGCTATAATATGCTCGGTTAGTTTATCTGGAAAAGCATATTTTATTTTAGAAATAGTTTCCGAGAGGTAAATCATTCCGCTTCTTGTAGAGTCTAAGTTACCGTCTAAATCGCTAATTTCTTGTCCAAGTATTTTTTCGGGTACATTTTCAATTTTAATAAACCCACGAGAGTAAAAATTTGCAGTATAATTTTTAATTTTTTCTAAGTTTTTTTCTCGGTTTGCGATTGCCTTTCGCATAATGCTATTTGCCGGGTTTTCTTGTGTAGAAATACTTACTTCTTCTAAAGATATATTATCTGCTTCTAGCGTGGCATCTAAGCGAAAAGGAAAGGTTTTAATTACTATCGTTTTTTTTAAGGTTTTAAATCCTAGGTACTTAAATGTTATGGTGTGTTTGCCAGTTTTGCTAAAGTTTAATTCGAAGTTCCCAGCTTCGTTGCTTGTGGTTCCTGTGTACGTGCCTTCTATATATATGTTTACAAAACTTAAAACGTCTCCTTTTGTAGAACGAACGGTTCCTGTAATTTGAGCAAAAGAAAATGTAATGGAGAATAAAAATGTAAAAAATAAAAATAGTTGCTTCATAAACGTAGGATTCTATATTCAAACTTAATCAATTTTAAAATCGATTTTAGTTATAAGTATCTTAATTTATTAGAAATTTTTTTTAATTCTATCTAAATCTCTTTTGTTGTCTCTATCTTTAATGGTATCGCGTTTGTCGAAAAGTTTTTTTCCTTTTGCAAGTGCTATGTCTAATTTTGCTAATCCTTTTTCGTTTAAAAACAAACGTAATGGCACTATAGTTAAGCCTTTGGTATTAACGTCTTTTTCTAGTTTTTTTAATTCTCGCTTGTTTAATAAAAGTTTGCGCTCGGCTTTTGGTCTATGGTTGTAATAATTGCCATACACGTATTCTTGTATAGTCATGTTTATTACAAAGAGCTCTCTTTGCTCGTTAAATTCGCAAAAACTTTCTGCAATAGAAGCTTTACTATCGCGAATAGATTTTATTTCGGTTCCTGTTAAAACTATTCCAGCAGTATATTTATCGAGAATTTCGTACTCGAATTTCGCTTTTTTATTAAGAATGTTTACTTTTTTTTGCATGCCGAAGCAAAGCTAAAAAAATAGAATTAATCTATCGTTTTTACTTCGTGTTTTATTTCATCATTTGTAATTGTTACAATAAACATGAGGTTATAGATACTTTCGTCTAATTCTTCATATTCATTATTGCCAATTAAATTATTTACAAAATTAGGAATAGTGTTACTATGTCCAACAACCAATACCGTTTTGCCTTTTGTGTTTTTTAAAAAAGTTTTATAGTCTATACTAAAAGGATTATACATAATGGTATTAAAGCCTTTTAATTTTGCCGTTGGCAGTGCAGTGTTTTTTGTTCGCGTATAATTTGTAGAATAAACAGCATCTAATTTTATATTCTTAAAAAAATGTGCATAGTTTTGTGCGCGTACTTTTCCAGACGGTAATAATTGCGGGTTTTTTGCTGGTTTTGTATCTTTTTCAGCATGTCTTATTAAATAATATGTAGAAACTTCAGTAGCATTTTCTACAATTATTTTTTTCTTTTTTTCTTGTGCTTTTACACCAGAAAAAGTGGTTATTAATATAATTATTAAAAGTAATTTTTTCATTGTTTTTAAGCGAGTTCTAAAGCAATTTCAATCATATCTTTAAAAGTAGTTTCTCTTTCTTTGCTTGTTGTTTTTTCTCCAGTAACCAATGAGTCTGAAATGGTTAGTATGGTTAATGCTTTTGCATTGTGTTTTGCAGCAACGGTATATAAACCTGCAGTTTCCATTTCTACACAAAGCACACCAAATTTACTCCATTTTTTATACGACTCGAAATCGTCTGCATAAAACTCATCACTAGTAAAAACATTACCTGCTTTTATGGCAATTTTTTTAGTTTTTGCAGCTTCAACAGCCTTTTTAAACAAATCAAAATTTGCAGTTGGAGCGTAATCTGCACCACCAAAACGTAACTCATTTACACCAGAGTTAGATGATGCTGCCATTGCAAGAACCACATCTCTAATTTTTACATGCTTTTGATACGATCCAGCACTTCCTACACGAATTAA
>JBMZDY010000122.1:0-6259 GCA_049614585.1 Oceanihabitans sp. | reverse complement strand
GTATTAAAAGACGATTATATTATTATTTCATTATATGTAGATGATCGAAAAAAATTAGATAAAGAAGAACAGTTTCAGTTTTTAAAACATAATGGGAGTATTAAAAACATAAAAACAATTGGCGATAAATGGGCAACATTACAAACGTTAAATTTTAAAAACAATTCCCAGCCTTATTACGTATTGCTTAACCATAATATGGAGTTGTTAAACCATACTACAGCATATACTCCAAATGCAGATGCATATTATAATTGGTTAATTAAAGGCGTAGAAAACTTTAAATAAAGATTTAATTATAGAATACTTACAAAGCCCTTTATTTTTTAATAAAGGGCTTTTTTGTGCATTTCATCTAAACTATAAGTACTTGGCTAGTAAATAGTTGTATTATCTCTAATTTATTTCTAACTTGTTGTGTATTAATAAGTGTATTTGTTGAAATGGAATAAAAACAAATCACTTGTTAACTTTTGTAAGAAAAGACTATTAACAAATAAACCTTTAAGTATTTATTTTAAAATGGCAGACTATTCACTTTCTAAAACGTTACAAGAAGCAATTCATATTGCACAAGCATTTGCAAAAGAGTATTTGCATAAAGAATATAGTGCAGCACATTTATTAAAAGCATTAATGCATAAAAATATAGGACTACTACAATATTTAGAAGGTATAGGTCAAGACGGTTATTATGTAGAAGAATGGGCAGAAGTGCGTATAGAAACATTACCAAAAACAACCAAAGTAATCGACGAGCCTGCAAAAGACGAAACTGTAGAAGCTGTATTATACGAAGCAGATAATATAAAATTAAAATTAGGCTTAGAGTTGGTAAACGAATATTGTGTATTAATAGCACTATGTACACCAGGAGTAGGCTTTAGCTTCGAGCAATTAAAATCTTTTCCAGTAACCCCTGCCGAAATTATAGAAAACATAAGTGGAGCAAATACCGAAAGCAATTCCAATAATGCAAAAACTGTAAATAAAAACAATATAATAACCAATACCATAAACCAATATTGTATAGATAAAACACAAGGAGCAATAAATAATGAGTTGGACGAAATTTCTGGTAGAGATGCCGAAATTAAAATGATAGGAGAAATATTAGGAAGACGCTCCAAACCAAACGTATTAATATTGGGCGATCCTGGAGTTGGTAAAACAGTATTGTTTAATGGACTCGCTTATGCATCTGTAAATAATAACGTGCCAGAACATTTAAAAAACGCTAAAATTTACGAATTAGATTTTATAAACTTAGTGTCTGGTGCTGGTTATAAAGGAGAAATAGAAGATCGGTTAAAAAAAGTGTTAGATGAAATAAAACAATTTCCAAAAGCAATTTTATTAATAGACGAATTTAATAGGCTTACCGATAAAAACCAAGGAAATCAAGGCCTTGCAAACTTATTAAAAGCAGAATTATCTAAAGGAGAATTAACAATAATAGGAACCGTAACAAACGATGCTTACAGGAAGCATGTAGAGATAGACGAAGGATTAGCAAGGCAATTTGAAACCGTAAGACTACAAGAACCTAGTGAAGACGAAGCACATAGAATGATAGAAAATACCGTTTCTTATTATACCAATCATCATAATTTACAAATAGATACCGAAACCATACAAGAAGCAATACGCTTAGCAAAACGATATAATAAAGAAAGAAGTTTACCAGACTCTGCAATAGATTTAATAGATAGAACCATGTCTGCTGCAAAATACATGATAGAAACCTCTATAGATGAAATAAAAAGCATAAAAGAGCAAGTAGTAGCATTAAAAGAAAATAAAGATTTAACAAAAGAAGAACTTATAAAAGAACAAGTTTGGCAATATGCTTTAATGAAAAATAAATTAAGCTATTTATTATTTGATGAATTAGGAGAAGAAAATAATTTCGATAAAATAACAAGTCCAGAAATAGGATTCGAAGCTTTAGAACAAGTATTATCGCGATTAGAAATAATAGCTTCCAAAGAAAAAAGCAGTATAAATAAAAACGATGTAACATCTACCATAGCAAATAAAACAGGAATTCCTGCAGGAAAATTGCAAGCCGACGAAAAAGAAAGGCTTCTAAATATGGAAGAAGTTTTAAAACGAAGAGTAATTGGCCAAGATCATGCCATAAGTGTAATAACCTCTGCAGTTTTAGAGTCGCGTTCCGGACTTAGTAAACCAGGATTACCAATAGGTTCTTTTTTCTTTTCTGGACCAACAGGAACCGGAAAAACAGAGCTAGCAAAGTCTTTAGCCGAATTTTTATTTCAAGACGAAAATGCAATAATTCGTTTTGATATGAGTGAGTTTAAAGAAGAACACTCTGCAGCATTATTATATGGAGCACCTCCAGGATATGTAGGTTACGAAGAAGGAGGTTTGCTAGTAAACAAAATAAGACAAAAACCCTATTCTATAGTGTTGTTCGATGAAATAGAAAAAGCTCATCCTTCGGTGTTTGATATATTTTTACAAATATTAGACGAAGGGAAATTACACGATCGATTAGGCAAAGAAGGCGATTTTTCGAACGCAGTAATATTATTCACTTCCAATATTGGAAGTTCGCATATTGTAGAATCTTTCAATAAAGGAATCATTCCAAAATCAAGTGATTTATTAGAAATAATGGGTAATTATTTTAGACCAGAATTTTTAGGAAGATTAACCGAAATCATTCCATTTTCACCAATAACAAAAGAAAATGTAGTAAAAATATTTAAAATTCAGCTTAAAGGATTATTAAAAGCATTACAAAAACAAGAAATTACTTTAGAAATTTCAGAAAAAGCAATGACCCTTTTAGCAGAAAAAGGATTTACACCTAAATATGGCGCAAGACCTTTACGTGGTGTAATACGTACCGATTTGCGAGCACCATTACCTCGTAAAATAATTTCTGGAGAAATTACTAAAGGAACAAAAGTTATATTGGCGTTAGATAAAAACAACGCTATTAAATGGGATTTTACATCTTGAAAATAATAAGCAAAAATTCATTATATTTATATAAACAACTATTAATCAAACCTAAAAACTATGGATACTTACGGAATTGGAGGTACAGAAGTAAAAACAGATGCTAATGAAGCCATCCAAGAAATACCACAAAACAGAACCTTGTTTGTGGAAAAACTAACACAAGACCAAGCAATAAAACCAGAAGTGGTAACTGGCTTAAAAACAATAGAAGAAGTTTTTGAGCATTATAAACCAGAAGTAGAAGTTGATTTTGAAGATGCAGAAGGTGTTGAAAAAAAAGAAGCTTTAAACTTTAGTAATCTTGGCGACTTTGGTGCAAAAGGAATAACAAAGCAAAGTAGTTTTTTAAAAGACTTAAGTACCGAGAAAGAGCAGTATATAAAAGTAATAAAGCAATTAAAAACTAATAAAATACTAAAAACAGCTCTAGAAAACCCAGAAGCAAAAACTGCTTTATTAGAATCTATTCGTGCATTATTAACCGAAATTGAAGAAAACAAATAATTATGGCTGGACAAACACAAAAACAAGAGCAATTTTCTCCAGTAGAAAACCCTGCACAATACTTAAAAGATAACAGCGATAAACTTGCAAAATATGGCGGTTTCGATTTATTCGAATCTTGCATAGAAGGTGTTCAAAACATGAACCCAGAACGAAAAGCAAGAAAACGTATATTTTTAACAGAGCAGTCTAAAAAAGACGAAAGAGAAACGCTAAAAAAGGTTTTAGAAATTTGGTCTTCGGTACTTTCTGGTTCCGATAATATATCAGAAATGGTAGAAGGTTCTGAAAAAAAATCGCAAGTAGCTAACGATACTTTAAAGAAAAATTTAAATCGCGCATTAGCTGCAACAAATAATTTAGAACGTTCGTATCGATCTACAGCTTTATTTTATAAAAACACAGAATCCGATAAATTAAAAAATATATCTATAGTAAATGCAGAATTAGATCAAATGAAAGACCTAGATAATACAAGGTTTATTGACGCAATTTCTGAAGAATTAAAATCTACTTACGATAGGTTAGATTTAAGAGATAATTATGGATTATTAGTAATACCAGGTTATTTAGGATCTAATAAAGTAGTAGAAAAATGGGCAAAAATAGCTCATGAAAATAAAACAATGTTAATAACAGATTTTGAGCATTTAGACGAGCCAGACGATGTAATGGAAATGTTTGAAGCAGCCAATTTAACTAGTGGCGATAAATATAAATCCAATGTTATTATGGGCTGTAACTGGCTTGTAGGTCGTGGTAAGGTGGATGAAGTAGGCGAAGACGAAGATTTATATGTGCCACCTTCTGGAGCATTAGCTGGTAAAATATACAAAACCTTAATGTCGCAAGTAACAGCAGGTAAGAAGTTTGGTGGAATTAACGAAGTAGATGGCGTGCGATTTGATCTTAAAAAAAGTGAAATAGCACATTTAGAAAAAATGGGATTAGTGCCAATGGTTAATGAGTACGGAAAAGTAATGGCTTTTTCTGCAAAAACATTATTTAATGGCGATAATCTTGGCCTGCAAACTTATTCTGTAGTTCGTGTATTCGATTATGTAACTAAAGTTTTAATGGACTTTTTAAACCGAAGAGCTTTCGAGAATTTTAATGCAAAAACGAGAAAAGAGTTAATGGGGCAGATTGTAAAGTTCTTAGATAATATAACTGGACCAGATAAATTAATAGAAGATTTCTCAATAAAACGTTTTGAGCAAGATCCTAAGCAAAAAGACCGTGTATTTCTTGATATACATATGAAGCCTTATTTTCCAGCCAAAAATTTTATGATTAAAATGGATGGTCAAAAAGGAGATGATGGCACCGAATGGGATGCAGATTATGAGCAACAATAAAATATAATAATCAATGAATTTACTAGACGACAAATTTACCGAAAATGAGGAAAAGTTATATAGTTTAATTGATAGAAAAGCAACTAGATTATTAAATAACAGTAAAAAACAATTGATTAAAATTATTAAAAACGAATATGCTTTTAATAGAGAAAAGCCATTAACTGCAGAAGCATTTTTAAAAATAATTGAGAAATGGCAAAAAATGGATTATTAATCTAAAGCTAATAACTATGCCTTACCAACTTACTTGGTAAGGCATAGTTTTAAGTTCTTCTTCAAAGTAAGGCCTAATCGCTTTTCCTGTACCACACCACACTATACTTAACCTGTTTTCTTCAGGTTCTATAATTACAGAATGCATAATAGTATTTGTGTTTAGTAGTTTACCGTTTCTGCCATCTACTTTAATTTTTGGTTTATCGTATGGAATTTGCAGTACAAACTCTTTTTTAATAGGATGAATGTTTGTTAATCTACATTTCTCACCTCCATTTAAGTGTTTTGATTGCAAGCCTAAAGAAGCTCCATTACAAGCTCTAAAGCTAAATTTCGACTTTTTTATGTCGTTAGTACTTAATAATAAACTGGTATCTGCCCATTTATTGTTAATTTCGTAGATAGACTCGTCTAAGCCTTTTGGTAAAGGGTAAATACCAAAATATGCTATACGAGGAAACCAACCTGGATCTACCCAATCGGTACAAACAGGAACAGGCATTTTATACCACTTAAATGGCTCTTTACAAAGTAGATTGTTTGCCGTTAATAAATTAAAAGGATCTTCAATATTTGGTAATTCTAGGTTGTCTATTGTTTCGCTATTAGGTTCTACAATATATCCTTTGCCTACTGGATTTCTTGGATATCTGTATGGGCTTCCTTCAAAAGGATCTACAATTTCTTGAACATGTTTAAAAGATTCTTTACTTGTAATTTTATCTCTAAAAGGTTTTTCGGCTAATAAATCTTTTCCGCCATAAGCGAATTTGTATTCTAAAGGTATTTCTGTTATTAATTCTGGTTCATCGAATATAAATTTATTGCTTTCTTTTTTTAATACTTTTCTATTTCCTATTATTTTTAAATTTAATTTAAGCTTTTCTGTTTCAACAGATGCATTAAAAAAAGTTGTAGTATTTGGGTTTCTTGCTTTCCCTTTTACAACAATATCTGTAAATGGTTTATAAGGGTATAAATCGGTGTCTTGCGTTACAATTTCATTATTTTCTTTATTAGTTTTTAGTGTTGTAATTAATGGAAGTTGCTCGTCGGATAATGTACAGCTTCCGTTTTCATTAATAACATAAGTTCGTTTTACAATAAGAGAAAGAAATGGTTTGCCTTTATAGTTTTTCCCAGATATTAATTGCTCGTTTTTTTTCATAAATTCATAATTTCAC
>JBMZDY010000121.1:0-6330 GCA_049614585.1 Oceanihabitans sp. | reverse complement strand
TTTTAAATCCCGATTCATTTCTTTGAATCGGGATTTTTTTTGATTATAACTTTTTTATTTGGTGTGTAATTGATTACCAGTGTGGTTTTTATTTTTATAAAAATGCGCCATAAAAAAAGCCTAACTTAATAAGCTAGGCTTTAGGCTTATAGGTGTTTATTATTTTTTTACAATTAGTTTTTTAGTAACACTTCCATTTTGCGTGTAAATATTTAATATGTATAATCCTTCTGATAATTGAGATACATTAAATGTATTATTATTAGATAAACTTATATTAATCTTCTTACCCGATACGTCGTATAATTGTATCGATTGTATGATAACGCCATCATTAGGTTTAATATTTACAATATTGCTAGCAGGATTTGGATATAAAATAACATCCATTTCAATTAAGAACGCTACCAAATCTAATGTAAAGGAAGTTGTAAACGTGTTCACTGCATGCCCATCACCATTACCACCATTATAAAGTGCAATCATTAAACCAGAAAGTAAATTGTTGGTTTGTAGTTGAGATGCATGACCATCCCCATTTCCACCATTATAAATTAATAGCATAAGACCAGATAGTAAATTGTTTTCGTCAAGCAATGAGCTGTGTCCATCACCAATTCCGCCATTGTATATATTAAGAACTAACCCTTCTATTAAAGCATTATATAGTACAGCTCGATCATGTCCATCACCACTACCTCCGGTAAATAATTGATTAAGACCTACTCCGTTTAAGAGACTTGTTTTTGTAGCTTTTGCCCATCCATCTCCCGATGAACCATAATAAAGAATATCGAGTTCTTGTCCTGTTGCTGTTGTTGTTGCAATAGCTACAGAAAAGCCATCGCCTCTTCCTCCATTATATAGCGTGAGCATTGGAGTAGAAAGAATGGTTTGTAAACGGTCTACATCAAACCCGTCACCATTGCTACCTTGGTAAAGAACTGTAAAAGATGCGATACTACCATCTAGTTTGCTACCTAATAAAGTAGATCGTGTATTTCCATCATCATTTCCGCCTAAATACTGTGCGTAACTTGATGCATATAGCAACATTGTGCTTAATATTATAAATATTTTTTTCATAATATTTGTACTTAGTCTTCGGTTCTAACTCCACGGAATCCTAATCTGTTATTAGATCCTATAAGCTCTCTTGCAGCATCAAATCTATCTAATACACGTAAGAAAGAAATATTATTAAAAAAAGCTCCGCCACGATATCCAATACCTGTATTTGAAATTGGCCAATTAAGTACATTTGCATCCCCATTTATTTGTAGACTTCCATCTCCGTGTTCCCCTGTAAATGCCCTACCTTCAGGGTTTCCAACAGTAATGCATCTTTCGTATAGATTCCCTGTGAGTTCCATAATTCCATAATAACTACCTCCAGTTTCCTCACGGCTATTTGTTATAGCACTTGCAGCAAGAATACCAACACGTTTAGGACCTGTTGGGGTGCCATTGGTTTGACTATATATTGCGTTACCTGTTCCTTGTTCTGGATTACTAACCATTTCGTTAGGTTGGTCTAAGTTAATATATGTGTATTCTATACTAGAAATATTAGCATTACCCCAAGCATATTCGTTAGCTTTAGGAGCAACTGGGCCTCTGCAAGATTTTTCATACTCAAGTTCTGTAATAGGTCGTAGTCCAGCCCAATCTAAATAGGCGTATAATGTTGCATTATTTACATAATTAAGTGGTACATCGGGAGTAGTAACTGTTGCATTAGCAGATCCGTCTAACCAAGAGATAGTATTTCGATTTAACGGAGTATCTATAGCTTTTCCTCCTGGGCCAGTAACGTCTCTATTTATTTTTTGTGCTGGTGTTAGGGTATTAAAAAAATCTACATATTGGCCTTGGCTCATCTCGTACTTCATTGAATAAAATGCTGAAAAACCTTTTGGGAAGCTAGCCGGAATGGGCCCTAATTGATCTCCAGGATTAGATCCTCCTACGGAATTATCGTAAAACAAATCTCCAGCAGTAGTTGATATATTTATAGCATTTTCTGAATTGATTGTGTATGATGCGTTTGATGTTGAGCCATTCTGAAATTTACCAACTTCATCTCCAGTGGCGCCTCCTACCGAAAAGTTGCCTTCTGGAACATATACCATTTCTAGTGCAAATACTTGAATATCAATAATATCGTTTATATTTATGGAGCCATAATCCCATCGAAGTCTTAAATCGGTTAAATTTAAATCGCCACTACCGTCACTATCCCTATAAATAAAAGCTCCCATACCATCATTTGAAACATCAATTGTACTTCCCGGAGAAGCAACAAAATCTGCTGCGTTTAGTTGTGCGTGTTGCCAGTCACCACTATTTACACGATATTTAATAAATACCCAAGCAGCATCCCAATTGGATGGACCAGCGCTTAATCGCCAAGAATTTTCCCAACTTAAATCGAATTCTACTTGAACCCAATTTGGCTCGTTTAAATTTTCTAATGAAATATTACTTACCGTAATATTGTTTGCATAACTGAAATAACAGTATAGTATTCCAATTAACATTGTGATTTTTGTTTTCATAATAATTATGTTTGATTATACTTTGTTAATGGTTTATTATTAAAAATGTTAACCTTTTAGGAGAAATTTTATTTAATTTAAAGTAAGCTCAAAAAAAATGTAGGGTATAAATTTTTCAAAAAACTACATGTATGTAGTTTAATATCAATAAGTTACGAAAAATATGTTATTTTTGTAAAATTATTTTTTCTAATTTCGTTCGTAGCGTAATACTTTGAATTATAAATTTTTATATATCATATAATTCGTTAAATTAGATTCTATGAATATTATTATTGAATCTACTTTAAATAACCTCCAAAAATCTAGTATTTTACTTTCTAAATTATCTAATGCACAGTTAAGTAATTCCAGTATATCTCCGTATTATTCTAGCGTTGGTTCGCATTTACGACATATATTAGATTTTTACGATTGTATTTTTAATGAAGCCAAAAATGTTATTGATTTAACAGCACGCAATAGAAATCTAGAAGTTGAAACATGTTGCGAAAAGGCGAATAGTTATTTGGATTCTATTATTAATAAAATTAAAAATATAAACGATATTCAAATAAATAAAACGGTGGAAGTAATTGATGATTTAGGTTTAGGGAAAACAAAAATACCCTATACTTTATCGGCATTATTAGCACAGGCTAATAGCCATACCATACATCATTATGCTATTATAAATTATATATTAGATAGATTGAATATAGTTATGGAAGACTTAGATTTTGGATATAATCCTACTACTCCAAAACCAGTAAAATTATAAGAGATTATTTCTTTTTAAACATACTATTCATAATTGTATTTAAGCCTTTATAGGCTACTATTCCAGCAGATATACAACCAATTACACCAGCAATAAGTAAAGGATAATACAATGGTTTTTCTGGATTATTAAAAGCTATATAAATTAAGCTAGGACCAAGGAACATTAGGGCTAAACTTATAGCCATCAATTTAAGCCCTTTTACTAATATATCTTTATCTGTTCTATTTGTTTCCATGGTTGTAATTATTAATTGCTGTTCTAACATTTTGGTATTTTGCTAATAATTCTTCTGCTTCGGTTGTAGTTATTTGAAGCTCTGTTTTTAACATTTGTACACCGCGTTTTACAAGTTTATGGTTACTTAATTGCATATCTACCATTTTGTTTCCTTTTACATGTCCTAGCTGGATCATGCTTACTGTTGTAAGCATATTAAGCACTAATTTTTGTGCTGTTCCTGCTTTCATTCTAGAACTTCCTGTAACAAATTCTGGTCCTACTATAACTTCTATAGGAAACTGTGCTGCCTGTGCTAAGGGGCTATTATTATTACAGGTTATGCAACCCGTAATTATATTGTTTTGGTTGCAAGTTTTTAATGCACTTACTACGTATGGCGTAGTTCCAGATGCTGCAATTCCTATTACAACATCTTTACTATTAATGTTATGCTCTTGTAAATCTTTCCAGCCTTGGGTTGTTGAATCTTCTGCAAATTCTACAGCTTTTCTTATTGCAGAATCGCCTCCAGCTATAAGCCCTATTACAAGGTTATGGGGAACACCAAATGTTGGTGGACATTCTGAAGCATCTAGAATACCTAATCTGCCACTGGTTCCTGCTCCTATATAAAATAATCGCCCTCCAGATTTTAGTTTAGTTACAATTTGTGAAACTACTTTTTCTATTTGTGGCAATGCTTTTTCTACTGCTTGTGGAACCGTCTTATCTTCGGTATTTATATTTTGAAGCAAATTTGAAATTGTCATTTTTTCTAAATGATTATATTTTGAATCTTGCTCGGTAGTTTTAATGAATGACATTTTATAAAAATATGGTTTTTTCTATTGCTTAATAATTTCAATTTATTGAAGAATTTTTAGCTACTCTTCAATTTGATAAATTAATTCGGAGACTTCCGATAATCTAAAATATCCGAAAGGAAAATTATTCGTGTTAGTTTGGTTTATACAATTTCCGCGAACGGTTGCAGGTTGGGTTTCGAAAGGGCCACCACTATCTGCACTAGATTGTTGTAAAAGTACAAACATAAACTCGTAAAAACGATTGGTTACTCCATAGTTTCTTATGGTTACACTTTCTCCAATGTTTAAATCTTCTTCGGTGTAAAACCCAAAAATTTGATTTCCGTTAATAAATTCATCTTTTATTACATCTCTAGCTGGTAATACATCTATACTTGGTATAAATTCGAAAAAATAATAATTTTCTGCGTCTTCTGGATCTGTAAAATATGCTTTTATTTCGGTTTCTTCCCCAGAGAATCCTCCTTCTAGATTTTGTTCTACATATTCTATTTCACTTACCGATTTTAATGTTTCTGTTGCGGTATAGATTTCTTCATTATAAATTACAGTTAAGTTATATTCACCATCTATTTCTGGAATAAAATTATTGTTTTTATATACTCCTGTATTTCCTTCTTCTGTAAAAATAAAGGTATTGTTATGTGTGTCTGTAATGCTTACTTGTGCGTTATTTGCTGCTGGAATTTCAGTGTTATAAAATGGAGCAGAAAGGGTAAGTTTTATATCTTGCTCGTTTCCTGTTGTGTTTTTATACCAGTCTATTGAAGCATCAATTACCAATCTTGGTTGCTCTGTTGGTAACTCTATATCTACTACATCTTCGCAAGAAAAAGTAATTATGCAAATGCTAAAAAGGAATATTATTTTTTTCATTTTTTAAAATTTAAAATTATAGGAGATAGCAGGCACCATACCAAATATAGAAAGTCTTACTGCTTCGTTTGCTCCAGTATCTCTATTTTCTCGAAAACTTATTGAAGCTGCATTGCGCCTATTATACATATTATATATACCAAATACCCAATAGCTTTGCCAGCCTGTTGTTTTATTTGGTTTTCGAGTATAATTTGCAGAGATATCCAATCGATGATAGGTAGGTAGCCTATATTTATTGCGTTGTGTATAGCTTGGTACTGTTATGCCATTATATTGGTATTGCCCATTAGGATATGTAATAGGTTGTCCAGATTGCAATAAAAAATTTGCATTTAATTTCCATTTTTCACTTAAATTATAGCTAGCAGTTATAGATAAATCGTGTGTTTTATCGTAAGGAGTGTTATACCATTTACCATTGTTTATACCTGTCTCTATTGGTGTTCTTCCTTTGGTTTGTTGTTCGGATTTTGAAAGTGTATAAGCAATCCATCCTTTTAAACGCCCTTCATTTTTTTTAAACAAAATTTCTAAACCATATGCTCTAGCTTTTCCATTTAATATTACTTGTTCTATTGCATCGTTTGCTACCAAATCTGCTCCGTCTATATAATCGATTCTATTTTTTACTTTTTTATAAAATGTTTCTACTTCTAATGAAAATATATTATCCTTAAAGTTTTTAAAATACCCAATAGCTACTTGATCTAAGATTTGTGGTTTGGTATATTTTCCGCTTGGTGTCCAAACGTCAAGCGGAGTAGGAGAGCTGGTATTAGACAATAAATGTAAATATTGACTCATTCGATTATAGCTGGTTTTTATTGAAGAATTTTCGTTTAACTGGTAAGCAAATGCTATTCTAGGTTCTAAATTACCAAACGATTTAAGTACTTTATTTCTACTATATTTTTTGGTTTCTATTGGGTCTGCTCGTTCGTAAATTTGTAATTCTTGATTAAATACAATAGGATTGTTGTTTTGGTAAATGTTTAATTCTTTTTGTCCCATTCTTAAAAAAGAGCTATAACGCAATCCATAAGAAGCTGTAAATTTTGAAGAAATTTTATGTTCTGCATTTAAA
>JBMZDY010000120.1:0-6349 GCA_049614585.1 Oceanihabitans sp. | reverse complement strand
TAATTAATACAAGGCAGTGAAAAACAAAAACCTAATTATTATTTTTACTAGAAATCCAGAATTGGGTAAAGTAAAAACACGTTTAGCAAAAACAATAGGAAATATTGCTGCATTAAATATTTATAATTTATTACTAGAACATACCGAAAAAACAATTAGAAATATAAATAGCGATAAAGCGGTTTATTATTCCGAAAGCATTAATAATAGCGATATCTGGAAAAATGAAATATACCAAAAACACCAACAAATAGGAGCAGATTTAGGAGAGCGTATGTTGCATGCTTTTCAAGAAGCCTTTCAAAATAAGTATAAAAAAATAGTAATTGTAGGAAGCGATTTAATAGACTTAAAAGAAAAACATTTGCTACAAGCATTTCAAGAATTAGAACAAAACGATATTGTTATTGGACCAGCAAAAGATGGAGGTTATTATTTATTAGGCATGAAAACTTTGCAGCCGCAAGTTTTTAAAAACAAACAGTGGGGAACAGACGCTGTTTTTAAAGATACCATGAAAGATTTAAAATTTCTTAAAACACATTTGTTAGAACCTCTAAACGATATTGATACTTTTAAAGATTTGCAAGCCAGTAGCATATTAAATAAAATAATAGAATTAAATGATTAAAGATATAAACAAAACAGTAAGTTACTTACAAGAAAAGGGATTTGAAAAACCAGAAATAGGAATTATTTTAGGAACCGGTTTAGGTAAACTTATAAACGAGATTGAAGTATTAAAAGAAGTAAGCTACAACCACATTCCTAACTTTCCTACAGCAACGGTAGAGTTTCATAAAGGGAAACTTATATATGGTGAATTAGCAGGAAAAAAAGTGGTGGTTATGCAAGGCCGTTTTCATGTATACGAAGGATATACGTTACAAGATGTTACCTATCCTGTACGTATTATGGAAAAACTTGGCATTAAAACTTTATTAGTTTCTAATGCGTCTGGTGCAATTAATACCAACTTTAAAAAAGGCGAATTAATGCTAATCGAAGACCATATTAATCTGCAAGGTAGTTCCCCTTTAGCATTTAAAGGTGTATCTAAATTAGGAGAGCGATTTGTAGATATGAGCGCTCCTTATAATGCAAAAATTAACGCAGCTTTTAAAAGTATAGCAAAAGCAAATAATATAAAACTACACGAAGGCGTTTACGCAAGTGTTGTTGGGCCACAGCTAGAAACCAGAGCAGAATACAGAATGCTAAAAATTATTGGTGCAGATGCTGTTGGCATGAGTACAGTTCCCGAAATTATTGTTGCAAACCACTTAAAATTAAAGGTAGCTGCAGTGTCAGTTTTAACCGATGAATGCGACCCAGATAATCTAAAACCTGTAAATATTAACGAGATTATTGCAATGGCTGCAAAAGCAGAACCAGATATGATTACATTATTTAAAGAACTAATAAAAAGTATTTAGAAAAATAATTAGGGCGTTACCACAAGGGTCAGGCTTTCGGCAGTCGCTCTCTGCGAGGAGCTCCAACAAAGCCTCAATCCTTAACGCACTTACTCAAATGGAGAAAAAACCTCAAAGGTTTTTTAAACCTTTGAGTTCAGAAAATAATATTAATAATTAATAAAAAGATTCCTGTCTACGCAGGAATAAAAATTATGAGCAATTACCTAGAAACCACACACGACGTATACAAAGAAGCAGCACTAACTCCAGATGTTGGGCTTTGTTGCACTACCAATCCTATTTGGGAATTACCTGGACTTAAAATACCTCGTATCATGCAAGAAATGAATTACGGTTGTGGTTCAACTGTTCATGCTCGCGATTTAACCAACAATCCTAAAATGTTGTATGTTGGTGTTGGTGGCGGAATGGAACTACTACAATTCGCATATTTTAATCGTCAAAAAAATGGTGTGGTAGGAATTGATGTGGTAGACGAAATGCTAGAAGCTTCTAGAAAAAACTTTATGGAAGCAGAAAAGCAAAACCCATGGTTTAAATCCGAATTTGTAGACCTTAAAAAGGGAGACGCTTTAAACCTTCCTGTTGCAGATAACAGTATTGATGTTGCAGCACAAAACTGTCTTTTCAATATTTTTAAAGCAGAAGATTTAAAGAAAGCTATAAACGAAATGTATCGTGTATTAAAACCACACGGAAAATTGGTAATGAGCGATCCTACTTGCGAGCAACCAATGAATGATACCTTGCGAAACGACGAAAGGTTAAGAGCGCTTTGCTTAAGCGGAAGCCTACCAATAGCAGAATACGTAAAAGCACTTACAGATGCTGGCTTTGGTACTATAGAAATTAGAGCAAGAAAGCCTTACAGAATTCTAGACCTTAAAAACTATCCAACCAACGAATTGATATATATAGAATCTATAGAAGTGGCAGCAATTAAAGACCCAATGCCAAAAGATGGACCTTGTGTTTTTACAGGAAAAGCAGCAATCTATTATGGCGACGAAGATTATTTTGACGACAAACAAGGACATATATTATTAAAAAATCAGCCATTGGCTATTTGCGATAAAACAGCAGCAGCATTACAAGCATTAAATAGAGACGATATTTATTTTTCAGAATCTACCTTTCATTACGATGGTGGAGGGTGTTGTTAAATTCCTGCGAAAGCAGGAATCTCATAAATAGAAATCGAGCTTTTGTAAATAAAATAGAGTGTCATTTTTGAGCATAGTCGAAAAATCTCAAAATAATTAATTTATTAAAAACAAGATTCCTGCAGTTTACACTGAGCGCAGTCGAAGTGCAGGAATTAAAAAAAAGAGATTCTCACTTTCGTGGGAAATAATATGGAAAAATACATAGACATTATAAAAAACTCCTATTCAGGTTATTTCAATTACCTTAAAAACGAGTTAATTACCTTAAACCATTGGGATAATTATTTTTATGGTTTAATTATTATTTCACTAGTAGTTTGGGGTTTAGAAATTGCATTTCCTTGGCGAAAAAAACAATCCATATTTCGTAAAGATTTTTGGCTAGACACCTTTTACATGTTTTTTAATTTCTTTATTTTAAATCTTATTATTCTTATTGCTTTATCGAATACAGCTGCAGCATTTTTTAACGATATTTTAAAAATGGTTGGCTTATCCATTTCTAGTTTTCAATTGTTCGATGTCGATAATTTACCACGTGTTTTAGGCTTGTTTATTTTCTTTGTTATTAGCGATTTTGTTCAATGGAATACTCATAGATTATTACATCGTGTTCCTATGTTTTGGAACTTTCATAAAGTGCATCATTCTGTAAAAGAAATGGGCTTTGCAGCGCATTTACGTTACCATTGGATGGAACCCGTAATCTATAAATCGTTGCTGTATATTCCCATTGCTATTATTGGTGGTTTCGATGCGCAAGATGTAGCAATAGTGCACTTTTTCGCAATAACTATTGGCCATTTAAATCATGCTAATTTAGGTTGGGATTATGGTGTTTTAAAATACATTTTTAACAACCCGAAAATGCATATTTGGCATCATGCAAAAGCGCTTCCAGAGCATACTAATTATGGTGTAAATTACGGCATAACTTTAAGTGTTTGGGATTATCTTTTTAAAACAAATTATATTCCGTTTAACGGAAAAGATATAGAACTAGGTTTTGAAGGCGATGAAAATTTTCCGAAAGATTTTATTGGTCAAGAAATGTATATGTTCCCTCGAAAAAAAGAATCTCACCAATAGAAAAATAAATTAATATGAAACAACTAAGCTTTTTATTATTGGTGCTATTGCTCTCTTCTTGCTGTGCTACAAAACAGGTTGTAAACAAACAAGAAAAAGAAGTCACGCAAGTGGAAACAAAAGCTGAGGTTGAAGTAGAACTTAAAAATGAAGTTGAAGTAGAACTTGAAAATGATGTAGAAAAAGTGCTTACTGAAGTGAAAAATGAAGTTGAAATAAAAAAAGATTCTACCATTGTTAATAATGAATTTCATCAAAAATTAACAAAAAGGATGTCTACTAATGTGCATCTAATTTGGGATGAATTGTTAAAAGCTAATGTTTCTAATCAAGGAAATGTAGATTATAAAGCATTTAAGGAAAATTATAAAAAACTTCTAGGCTACTTTCATATTTTAAATTTAATGAAATCAAATAAACAGTTTGAATCTTTTTCTAGAAATGAAAAACTTGCCTTTTGGATTAATGCTTACAATGCATTTACTGTAGATTTAATTATTAGAAATTATCCTGTAAAAAGCATCAAAGACATTAAAGATCCATGGAAACAACGCTATTGGAAACTTGGAGAAAAATGGTATAATCTAGATGAAATAGAACATCAAATATTGCGTAAAATGAAAGAGCCTAGAATTCATTTCGCCATTGTTTGCGCATCTTATTCTTGTCCGAAACTACAAAACGAAGCTTTTACTACTGCCAAATTAGACACGCAGTTAACCAATGCAACTACAGCATTTTTAGCTGACAAAAATAGAAATAGCATTACTCAAAACAGCCTTAGGCTGTCGAAGATATTTCAATGGTTTGCTAAAGATTTTAAACAAGATGGAAGCCTTATTGATTTCTTAAATAAATATACAGAAGTACAAATTTCTTCGAAAGCCAAAAAAAGTTTTAAAACCTATAATTGGAATTTGAATGACTAGAATTTCCATTATCATTCCTATTTTAAACGAAGCAGAAAATATTAAAAATCTGTTTCAACATATAATAGAAAATTCTTCCACAGAAAACATAGCAGAAATAATTATTGTCGATGGAGGTAGTACAGATGGCTCGCAAGAAATAGTAGATACTTTCGTCACTTCGTGTGATTTTGAACAAAGTGAAAAATTGTATCGAAAAGCACATAAACAAGTTCTAGATACAAAATTCGAAAAATCGAATTACACTCGAACAGACGTGCAATTAATTTCATCAAAAAAAGGAAGAGCCAAACAAATGAATCTTGGTGCAAAAAATGCTTCCGAAAATATTCTATATTTTTTGCATGCCGATTCTTTTCCGCCAAAAAACTTCGACCAATATATAATTGCCGAAGTAGAAAAAAATAATCTTGCTGGTTGTTTTAGAATGCAATTTAATAGTAAACATTGGTGGTTGCGTTTAGCAAGTTGGCTTACGCAATTTTCTTGGAGAGCTTGTCGTGGTGGTGACCAAAGTCAGTTTATAACCAAAAAATTATTCCAAGAAATTGGTGGCTTTAACGAAGATTACATTATTTATGAAGACAATATTTTAATAAACGAACTATATGCTAGAAAGCAATTTGTAGTTATTAATAAAAAAATAAAAACTTCTGCACGACTATACGAAAAACATGGCGTTTGGAAACTGCAATACCATTTTTGGGCAATTTATGTAAAGAAATGGTTTGGTGCTTCTGCCGACGAATTGTATAGATATTATAAAAATAAAATTTCTTAGATTTATAATTAAGGTTTCTATTTATTTAACGACTACTCCTAAAAATAAAAATTATGCAAGGCGAAAAAAAACAAGAAGAACCTAATGCAATTAAATGGTCGTTAAAATATGCAGTTTCTGCAGCTATAGCAGGAATTTTATGCTGTGTTGCACCAGCAGTTTTGTTTATGTTTGGCTTAATGGGAGGCGTTTACGCCATATCGTTTGCAGATTTCTTTTATGCAGAAGACGGCTCTCTAGGAGCAGGATCTTGGATATTAAGAGGTGTTGCAGTTTTAATTGGTGTTTATGGTTTTTACTTATTTCGAAAAAAGCAAAACCAATGTTCTATCGATCCGAAAAGGAAAAAGAAAAACTTAATATTAATGGTTATAGTAACAATTATTTTAGGAGTTGGACTTTTTTTAAGTCTGGAAAAATGGTCTTCTTGGTATTTCGATGAATATATCGTTCCTGCACAACAGGAAGAGTTGAATATTGGTAAATAGTTTTTCGCTAATAATGCTAAAAGGAATTGTACTTTCGCATTTCTAATTATAATTAATGCCAACAATTAAAGTTATTATTCCTGCCTTTAACGAAGCTAATTCTATAGCTAAGGTAATACAAGACATTCCAGATGCTGTAGAAGAAATTATTGTGGTAAGCAACAACTCTACAGATGCAACCGAAGCAAACGCAAAAAATGCTGGAGCTACTGTTTTAACCGAAATCCAAAAAGGCTATGGTTATGCGTGTTTAAAAGGAATGCAATACATTTCACAGCTAGAAAACAAGCCAGATATAATTGTTTTTCTTGATGGAGATTATAGTGATTATCCTGAAGAATTAACAAAAATTGTAGCGCCAATATTAAAAGAAAATTTAGATTTTGTAATTGGTGCTAGAGATAAACAATTAAGAGAATCTGGTTCTATGACTGTCCAACAAATTTTTGGAAATTGG